>NZ_VWWC01000038.1:0-48054 GCF_011753175.1 Burkholderia sp. Cy-637
GGAGCCGGCCGGCGCGGCATCGGCCTGGGTGGGGGCCGGCGCGGCGCCGTCCGAGGAGTCGCCGCCGCAAGCGGCCAGCAACACGCTCAGGGCGCAGGCGGCCAGCAGCGCGCGCACGAGATGGGCGCCGCGGCGGCCCGGGAAATTCGCGTTCATGTCGGCGTTCCGTCAGTGGAGGATGGTGGACAGCGGCTTGCCCGAGCCCGCGATCGATTGCAGCTCGCTCTCGGTGAGCACGCGATTCCAGATCGCGAGGTCCGAGAAGCCCTCGAGGTTCGGCTTGACCGTGGTGCAGCCATTGACCGTGTAGCCGCCGGGATAGGAACTCGCGGGCTTGCCGCAGGCCAGCATGTGGTACTGGCCGGTGCCGTCCTCGTTGATGCCGAAGGTCTTGTTGTTGAGGCCCGTGAGCGCCGACGGCGCGACCGTGAGCGGCGTGCTCTGCTTCTGCTCGCCGAGCACCGGATCGAAGGTATAGGCCGTCATGGTCTTGGCCGCCGTGTCGATCACGAAGGCCGCGTAGGCCCATTGGTTGCCGCTCACGCTCATGGTCTTCAGGTCGTTGCGGTTGGTGCCGTCGCCCGCGTTGAACTGGATGTTGCAGCTGCCCGAGGGCGCGCCCGACACCTGCGGGAACAGGCCGATCGCGATGCCGGGGTTCTTGCCGGTCTGCCAGTTCTTGTTGGCGAACACCGGGGTGCCGAAGCCCACCACGTCGCTGCACGGCGTCTTCACCCACATGCCGATCGTGAACTGCGACTGGGCGGTGATGTCGGCGTTCTGCACCAGCTTGTAGCCGTCGAAGCCGTTGGTGTCGACGGTCTGCGTGTTGACCTGCAGCCCCTGCGAGCCGAACGGATCGGCCGCCAGCGAGCCGCCGTCCGCGTCCGACGCGAACGGGCCCAGGGTGCTGGCGTTCAGCGCGTCGGCCGCCGGCAGCGCGCCGAACGGGTAGTAGGACACCAGGTTGTTCTTCAGCGTGGTGGCCAGCGGCGGGGGCGGCGGCGGCGGCGGCACGTAGGCGATCCGCGCGATGGTGCCGAGCGGCGCGTTGCCGGCCGTCACCACGTAGTCGAAGCTGTAGGTGCCGGCCGCGCTCAGGCCGAGCTGGCTGTCGGTGTAGCTGCTGGTGCCGGCCGGCAGCGTGGCGATCTGCTGGCCGGCGCGCAGCACGGTGATCGCGCCGCTGGCGGGCGCCGTCCAGGACAGCACCAGGCTGCGGCTGTCGGGGCTCGCGCTCGTCAGTTGCGAGACCGGCTGCGCGCCGATCAGCTCGCCGCCGTCCAGCTCGTAGGCGGAGGCGGCCGGCAGCGCGCCGAGCTGGGCCAGCACGGTGGGCGCGAGGTCGGCGATGCTGGCGCGCGCATGCAGGTCGGCCAGCGAGGCCGGCTGCGCGGCGCTGCCGAGCCGGCCGTTGTCGGCCTGGTTCATCGCGACGAAGGTGGTGGATTCCGGCAGCAGCGGCAGGCCGTCGGCGCCGCCCGCCGCGTTGAGCCCGTGGCTGCCGGTGACCAGGATCAGCCAGTTCTCGCCGCTGCGCTTGGCGGTCTCGGCGGCCAGCGTGCCGACCGCGGCATCGAGCTGCTGCAGCGTGCTCGCATAGGCGGAGGCGCCGAGCCCGTAGTTCAGCGCGGCATCCTGCGCCGAATGGTATTGCGCGACCACCAGCGCATAACCCTGGTCGATCATCGAGATGCCCTGCTGCGTCACGCAACTGTCCACCGAGGCGCAGTTGGAGAGCGTGTCGAGATTGCCGGCATTGCGGTCGATGCCGAGCAGCGAGGCCAGGCCCGCCGAATCGACGGCCGCGCCGAGCTTGCCGGCCTTGGCCGTCTTCAGTGCGTCGAACAGGGTGGGCGCCTGCAGCGCCTGGTTCGGCGCATCGGACAGCACCTGGTGGCGATTGGCCCAGGTGCCCGTCAGCAGCGTGGCCCAGCTCGGCGTATCGAGGTTCGGCTGCTGCGAGAGCGTGCCGTTGAGGCCGCCGCTATAGGCCGGCGCCACATGCAGCTTGGCGAGGTTCGGCAGCGAACCGTTGGCGATGCCGGCCGCCAGCGCGGCATAGGTCGCGCCGTCGAGCTGGATCAGCAGCGCGTGCTGGCTGCTGGTCTGCACCGGCGTGGTCGAGCCGCCGGCCGCCGCCGAGCTGCTGCCGGTGCCGGCGCCGCTGTCAGAATTGCCGCCGCAGGCGCCGAGCGTGGCGACCAGGACCAGCCCGCCCAGCAGGCGCGCGAGTGTCGTTTTCCGCATGCTTCCCCCTTCCGCTGTTTTGAATGTCCGGACCAGGCCGGTGAACGCAGTGGATTCTGGGCAGGCGATGCGATGGCAGTATTTCGTTTGGCAGAAGGGAGCTGATGGAGGTATCAGGATTTTTTTGGGGGCCGGCATGCCCGCCCCCTCGATTCCCGATCAATCGCAACTGAAGCGGTAGCTGTCGTCCAGGTCCATGCTCAGCACCAGGGTCCGCAGCTTGCGAGCGCGCGCGTCGGCGCACAGCGCGCGCTGCCCGGCCGAAGTCCGGTAGCTGGCCTCGTACTCCGCGTTCAGGACCGGCTTGTTGGCCGAGGTGAACGGGCCGTACTTGTCGCATTCGCCTTGTTCGTGACATTCCTCGTTGACGGCGAAATCGAAGGACGGCGCCAGCAGCGCGACCTGGTCGACGTCGTTCTTCAGGCCCACCGCGAGATTGCGCCGGTGCGCCTCGGCGGCGATGAAGCGGTTGAAATCGGCTTGGTCGGCGGGCGTGAGCGGAAAGCCGGAATCGTTCGCGTAGGCGTCGACGTTGTCGGGCTCGACGCCGTCGCAGCCCTTGGCGACGGCGCGATCCAGACGCGCCGTCATGATCGCGCGGACATTGGCCGAACGCGTGTCGAGCCAGTTCTCGCCTTCCCAGTCGCTGTCCGGCGAGCGCTTGACCACCTTGCCCTTGTCGGCGGAGGCGAACTGGCCGAAATCCGGGCGCCAGTCTTCCGAGCTGCCGGCCGAGAAATAGCAGACCACCTTGCGGCCCGCCTGGTGCAGATCGGCGATCGTCTGCGCGCTGTTGTCGAACAGGTCGATGTCGTAGATCGCGACGACGTAGCCGCGATTGAGCTTGCCCCGCAACTGCCATTGCCAGGTGTCGGAGGCGATCGGTTGCCAGCGCGAGGCGAGTGCGGCCGGCTTCGCCGCCGCGTCGATCGACGGCGAGGGCGCGGCGGAGGAATCGCCGCCGCAGGCTTGCAGGGTCGAGGCGGCGACCAGGGCAAGCGCGGCACCGAACAAGCCGAGGGCGATTTTCATGGGGAGCGGCTCCGATATCAGGGCTCGGGGGGAGGAACAAGCCATGACGCCATCCGCTGGTTCGCGACGGGCGATGGCGAAACGCATCGCAGTCTAGCCACTCGCGACGCTCATCGGTTCGCCGCGCACAGACGCGACAAGAAAATCAGAAGGACTACACAATCGATCCCGATTCGGCAGGCGGCCGACGACAAATCTGCACACGATCCAGAGATGTCCCGGCCACCTCGCGATCGTGCCGGGACACGCGGAGAAGCGCGCCCCGGCACGACGTCGACGCTTCATCGCATCGCGATCGTCACGGATAGCTGACCAGGTTCACCGGAATCGTCGACACGCCGGCTGCCTGCGCGCCGGTGTTGTTGACGATGTGCGTGATGGTGCCCACCCCGCCGAGCGATACCGTGAAGGTGTCATGCAGCTTCACGCCGGCCGTTTGCGGCACCTCGAAGCCGTGCAG
This sequence comes from Burkholderia sp. Cy-637, assembly GCF_011753175.1. Classification (NCBI taxonomy): domain Bacteria; kingdom Pseudomonadati; phylum Pseudomonadota; class Betaproteobacteria; order Burkholderiales; family Burkholderiaceae; genus Burkholderia; species Burkholderia sp. Cy-637. The sequence continues at coordinate 3,743 of NZ_VWWC01000038.1, forward strand.
CGCATTCACCGAGGGATTGACGTTGAAGAAGCAGTAGCTGCCCATCCCCCAGGTCTCGTGGCTGGTCACGCCGGCGGCCACCTTGTAGGCCGCGTAGCCGTTGCCGGCCGGGCTGATCCAGGCGGACTGGTTCGGCACGTCGTAGGGCAGCTCGTTCTGGAAGAAGATGGTCCTGCCGTTCTGGCCGTTCCACTGCACGTTGTACTTCTGGTAGTGCTCGACGAACAGGCCGGTGGCCAGCACGTTCGCGCCGTTCACCACCACGCCGGTATCGGCGGTGTTGACGGTCCAGCCGGTCGGCGCCGAGCCGTGGTCCGCGCGCCAGGCCCAGATATGGTCGATCAGCGTGTCGTTGGCGTTCACCACCAGGCTGTTGGTGGCCTTGCCGGACACCGCCCCGCCGATGCGGAAGTACACGTCCTGCACGCTGACCGGATCGCCCGCGTGGCTGGCCGAGGAGCCTGCGGTGCCGACCGTCAGCAGCGCGTTGCTGTTCACGGTGCCGGCATCGAACAGCAGGCCGGAGATCTTCACGCCGTTGACGTCCGCCACCGTCATCGCGTTCACGCCGTTGTCGGGCGTCAGCGTCGGGAAGCCGATGCCGAGCACCACCGTGTCGGCGCGCGTGATCGCGATCGGCTGGCTCAGGTGGTAGGTGCCGGGCGTGAAGAACAGGTTGAGGCCTTGCTGCAGGGCGGCGTTGAGGGTCGCGGCCGTATCGGACGGACGCGCGACGTAGAACTGGCTCATCGGGATCGAGCTGCCCGGCGTCGCGCCCGAGGCCCAGGTGATGCCGCTGGCGTTGTTGCGCAGCGCGGGCACGAACACGTTGTAGTTGCCGGCGCTGTCGATGTAGAGGTACGGCTTCTCGCGCGAAACCGGCGTGGTACCGAGCGTGGTGTAGGGCGGCGCCGCGTTCCAGGTGGCCGGGAACGATTGCGCGGGCGCGCCCTGCACGCCGGAGAACACCATGTTCCAGACGCCGTTGACCCAGTTGCCGATGGTGCTGTCGCGCGTGTACCACTGCTGCTGCGAACCCGAGGACACGGTGCCGTCGATCTTGCTGTCGGCGATGTAGCCGCCGCTGGCATAACCCTGCCCGTCGCCCTGGTTCGACGGCCCGAGCGTCAGGTTGCCCCGGATATGGACCCGCCGCATCGGCGCGGCCTGCGAGACCGCCCAACGATCGGTGCCGCCGTTGGGCGACACCGCGAGATTCTCCACCGAGCGCCAGAAATTCTGCGTCGCATTCGATTGATCGCCGTAATTCCAGCCGCTGTCGACATTCACGCTGCCGCTGATGGCCGTGTCGTCGGGATTCTTGCCGAGCCCGGCGATCGCCGTATAAAAACCGACATTGGCATTGATGTTGTTATAGCTGCCCGGCTTGAACAGGAATGCATAGCGTTGCGACCCGAATTGCGCGGTGGGGCTGCGCAATTGCGAATTGAAGGCATTGTCGAGTTGCGACTGGATCGAGGCGCTCGACATGCTCGGGTCGAACACGACCACGTTCGGGCCGAAGTCGGGCGTGTTCGAGGTGGCGAAGGTGCTGGCCTTGGCGCCGACCACCGAGCTCTGCGCGAGCGCGAGGCCGCCGGGCGAGGCGCCGTCGTCGCCGCCGCAGGCGGCCAGCGAAGTGACCGCGGTGGCAATGAGCGTCAAGCTGACGTGACGAAGCTTCAACATATGAATCTCTCCGTATTTGAAAACGCGGGTTTTCCGTCGAAAAATTCCATCGTTTTCACGCCGACATCCCAGGCCGGGCATCCGCCTGCACCATCCGCGAGAGGGCTTCAATGAAAGCCGCACAGGCTTTTTCTTGTATTTTTTTGAATAGTCATTTCGAGCCGGCCGCGAGTTGAAATGAATCTCGAATTCGCTTGCTGTCGAGGCGGCTCGGCATATGGCGGAGCGAGCTTAGCACGCAGTCTTTTCGATATGGAGATTTATTATCTGGAATGTTTATTGCGAATAAGGATTCGCATTGCGCATATTCGTATTCAATTGCGCGAGTTGTTTCGGTGATCGCGATGCGGCTCGATTCGTCGATGTCGAAGCCGCATCGCCGTGCCTCAGGGCAATTGCCGGGTCGGCCGGAACAGGATCTCGTTGACGTCCATGTCCTCGGGCTGGGCGATGGCGAAGGCCACCGCGCGCGCGAAGGAGTCGGCGGAAATCGCGTTGGCCGCGTAGAAGTCGCCCAGGCCGCGCGCGATATCCGGCTCGCTCACGCCGCCCGGCAGCTCGGTGTCCACGGCACCCGGCGAGATCACCGTGGTGCGGATGTTCCAGGGCTTGATCTCCTGCCTCAGGCCTTCGGACAGGGCCCCGACCGCGTGCTTGGTGGCGCTGTAGACGGCGCCGTTGAGCATCAGCTTGTGGCCCGCCACCGAGGACACGTTGATCAACTGCCCCGACATCTGGCGCTGCATGTGCGGCAGCGCCGCCGCGACGCCGTACAACACGCCCTTCAGGTTCACGTCGATCATGCGATCCCATTCGTCGACCTTCAGGCGCTCCAGCGGCGCGAGCGACATCAGCCCCGCGTTGTTGATCATCACGTCGATGCGGCCGAAGCCCTGCACCGCGCCGTCGACGAGCCGCTCGACCTGTTCGCGCACGGTCACGTCGGCCGCGAAGGCCAGCGCACGCGCGCCCTGCCCGCTCAATTCCTCGACCAGTTGCTGCAGGCGCTCGATGCGCCGCGCGCCGAGCACCACGCGCGCGCCCCGCGCGGCGAGGTGGCGCGCGGCCGCCAGGCCCAGGCCGCTGCTGGCGCCGGTGATGACGACGACCTTGCCGTCGATGTTCTCGCTCATGGAATCCTCCCGGTGATGGTGAATGAGACCGGGCCCATTCTAGGCAGGCGACCATCAATCCAGTAGCCGTCCACCGCTTGCTCCATTGGCAAGTTCAGGTTGATACTGCCTGCTCCTTTTTTCCGGGGTGCCCCATGTCCGTCAGCGACGTCCGCGCGATCGAGATCTTCATCAAGGCCATCGAGCTGGGCAGCATCCGACGCGCCGCGGCCGCGCAGGGCATCAGCCCGCAAGCCGCAAGCCAGGCGCTGGCCGCGCTCGAGAAACGGCTCGGCGTGCGCCTGCTGCATCGCACCACCCGCAGCCTCGCGCTCACCCATGAAGGCCAGCAGTTCCTCGAAACCACGCAGCCCGCGCTGACGGCGCTGGCGCGCGCCATCGACCGCGCGCGCATCGCGAAGGACGAGATCGCCGGGCCGCTGCGCATCGTCGCGCCGAAATACTCGTTCCTGCCGGTGCTCTGGCCGCTGGTCGACGAATTCTGCCGGCGCCATCCCGCGATCCAGCCCGACGTGACGCTCGACGATCGCATCGGCAACTGGGTGCGGGATCGCATCGATGTCGGCTTCCGCATCGGCACCACGCTGGAGGACGAGCTCACCGCGCGCCGCCTGTTCGCCCTGCAATTGATCGTCTGCGCGGCGCCGGCCTACCTGGCCGCGCACGGCGCGCCGGCTTCGATCGAGCAGCTCGCCTCGCATCGCTGCAGCGTGTTCCGCCATCCCGGCAGCGGCCGCGTGCTGCCCTGGCTGCTGCGGGTGGGCGACGAGGTGATCCGGCATGAGTTGCCGCCGATGCTGTCGACCAACGATGCGCAACTGGAAACCGAGGCGGTCCTGTCGGGGCAGGTGATCGGGCTGTTGTCGGGCCTGTCGGCGGCGCCGCTGATCCGTGCCGGGCGGCTGGTGCCGCTGCTCTCGCGACATGCGGCCGATCACATGAGCGTCTACCTCTATTACGGTAGCCGCACGGCGCAGCCGTCGCGGGTGCACGCCTTCATCGACCTCGGCGTCGAGCGGCTGGCCGGCTCGCGCGATTACGTGCTGGATGCGCGTGAACTGGCGACGGCGGAAGCCAGGGGACGCAAGGCAGCGCGGATCGCGCGAGCACCGCTGAACCGCTGAAGCACTGAACCGCCTTCGTCGTCACCGACGATCGCATGCGGCGAACCTCAATCCGGCGTCATTCGCTCGAGCTCCCGCGCGGCACTCAGCAAGCCGCCCAGTACCGTATCGGCCACGCGTTGCGAAAATCCGTCCGGCAGTTCGGCCGCTACCTGCTCGATGGCCGCCGGCGTGCGTGCGATCAGTTCCTGGATCAGCGGCTCGGCATCGTCGCCATAACCAAGCTTGCGCGCCGTGCTGTTGAAATGCCGGCGTCGAATGGTATGCACCTGATAGTGGCGGTTCCTGCCGAGCAGCGCCATCGCCAGCTTGATGTCCCGCGCGGCCCATTGATTCGGCCCGTCGCCCATCACCGGATAGGCGGACATCACGTCGTAGATCGGAGTGAGACGAAACCCTCCCGCATCGCCGCCTTGCAACTGGATGCTGAAATTCTTGGCATGACCGTCGGGCGCACGCAGCAGCCAGAACAGAATCTGTGTCGCCATCAGGGTGCGCAGGTCGCGCTCGGCGTCGCGCGATTGATGGACGAGCTCGAACAAGGCCTTCAGGCCCGGCCCACCTTCGTTTTCATATTTGAGCAGCGGTGACGTGGCGGTGGCTTGGCAGAAATCCTCCTGGACCAGGCGAAGCAGGCGCGAACCGTTCGACGAGACGATGCGATCGAAACGTTCGACCACCAGCACGCGCTGGGTGCCGAAAGCGGCGATGCTTGCGTTGGCGGTCGGCAGGCCATAGGCCTTGAACAGGCGCAGGCACAGCCACTCGTTGTCCACCGAGGTGCTGAAATCGGCACGCCGGCCACCGATCAAACCCAGCGGCAGCTTGAAGATATGCGTGGTAGGCGTGGCGCCGCGCGGCTTCATCCATCGACCGTTCCACCACAGGAAGGCGTCCTTTTCCTGCGCACCGGCCAGCGAGATCCGGAAATCGTCGTCGGGATCGCGCGCGCCCGCGAAGCGATCGGGCGTGACCATTTCCAGCAGATGCCGCTCGATCGCCTCCTCGTCCAGCGCGATGCCGTCGATGCGATCGATACCGTGTGGCGTCTCGCCCTCGGGCAGCAGTTGCAATGCGCCGACACAATCACGCCCGATCACACGCAGAAGATCGAACGCGTCGGTGGAGCCGGTCCGGAAGCGGGCGGCGACGCGTTTGCGAATCGTGTCGCTGTCGGGCAGCAGGCCTTCGAAGTAATGGGAGACGGCGGGGCCGCGTATCGCCGCGTTGCCGACCGTGAAAGGCAGCGACAGGGAGAGCGGCCGCCCCCGGGGGGAGCGAAACCAGGCGTCGTCATAGCGCAGTTCCATCTCGCCGCGCGCCGTGACGGTCCAGCGTCCGACCGGTTCGCCATTGGCCCAGAGGGCAAGTGTCTGACTGTGCGAGCGGCGCCCCATCTCACCACTCCAGTTCGTCGCCGGGCGGCGAATGATCGGGCTCGCCGAGCCGCAGTTCCAGTCCCACGACAGCGCACCAGCCCAGCAGTTGCCGAAAGCTCAGTTCCTCGGGATGCTGTTCGAGATGGGAGATGCGGTTCTGGCTCAAGCCCAGGCGCGTCCCCACTTGCGCTTGCGTGAGCTTGCGCCGCTTGCGGGCGCTCTTCAGCAACTGCCCGAGTTGCAGGGCCGACATCAGCTTCTGGGGCGAGAGGATCAAGGCCATGGAGAAAAATATCCTGATTCCAGATTTTTCGAGTTTATCTGAAATCCAGATATGCGCGATATATCTGCATTCCAGATATTTCAAGAATAGCTGAATATCAGATAAACGAACGAGAAAACTGGCGGTCTTGCTCGTCCGTCATGTGGACATGACGCTCCGGACAGGATCGCGAGATCGCCGCCAGACCAGGCTCCATCAGGCAAGCCTCGGCACACATCGCCATCCAGCCAGCCGCGCCGTATCGCTGCCATCCAGCCAAACTGCATCGGTACTGTACAGATAACTGTCGCTACACTGCCTCTTTCCCGACTGTTTCCCATTCCCGGTCTCGAGAGGCACCCATGAACATCATCACCCTGAGCGCGCTGCCGGCCGGCATGCTGTTCGCACTCGTGACGTCGATCACGCCAGGCCCGAACAACACCATGCTGCTGGCATCCGGCGTCAATTTCGGCTTCCGTCGCACGCTGCCGCACATGGTCGGCATCAGCACGGGGGTGGCGATCATGATGGTGGCGGTGGGTTTCGGCCTGGGCGAGGCCTTCGCGCAACTGCCCGTGCTCTACACGGTGCTCGAGGTCGCCAGCATCGCCTACCTGCTCTACCTGGCCTGGAAGATCGGCACCTCGGGCCAGGTGAATGCCAACAAGGGCAAGTCGCGCCCGATGACCTTCGTCGAGGCCGCGCTGTTCCAGCTCGTCAACCCGAAGGCCTGGATGATGGTGCTGACCGCCGCCACCACGGTCCAGCTCTCGGCCAGCTACGGCACCAACGCGATCGGCATGGCGCTGGTGTTCATCCTGGTGGGCTTTCCCTGCATCGGCGTGTGGGCCGCGTTCGGCCAGGGCATGCGCGGCTTCCTGTCGAACCCGCGACGGCTGCGCATGTTCAACGTGACCATGGCGATCCTGCTGGTGGCTTCGCTCTATCCGCTGTTCGCCCGGCTGCTGGCCGCCTGACCCCGAATCCGGCACGCCGGCGCGCGGCATTTCCGGTTGTCGGCCGCCGCGTGCAGGCGTAGGCTGGTCGGTCCTGGACGCCGGCGCGTCGACGGCGCGCCCGCCCGGGCAGGAGGGTCCGATGAAGCACACCATGAAAGCCGGCGACCGCATCGAAGGCCTGCACTGGCGGGCCGAATATCATCCGAACACGCATCACATCCGCGTGCTGCGCGAGCACAGCGAGGTGGGCACCTATATCGCGCCGCGCACCCTGTTCGGCGACGAGCACACGATGCGCGCGGCCACCTCGGCCGATCGCCGCTGTGTCGAGTCGGCGCTGCGTGCCTATCTGCGCCAGTTCGCCAAGATCCACGACGCCGAGGAATGAAAACGGGGCGGCAAATGCCGCCCCGTTTTCATGTCGTTCGAGCAACGGCGCCGTCTTGCCGGCGCCTGCCTCGCCCTGGCGGGCGAGCCGCTCAGGCGGCGGCGCCCGCGTCCTCTTCCTTGAAGATCCGGTCGGCCAGGTGGAAGGCCGAATTCGCCGCCGGCACGCCGCAATAGATCGCGGTCTGCATCAGCACTTCCTTGATCTCGTCGCGCGTCACGCCGTTGTTCTTGGCCGCGCGCAGATGCAGCGCCAGTTCCTCGCCGCGATTGAGGGCCACCATCATCGAGATCGTCAGCAGGCTGCGCGTGTGACGCGGCAGGCCCTCGCGCGTCCAGATCTCGCCCCAGGCATAACGCGTGATCAGGTCCTGGAACTCGGTGGTCAGCTCGTTGCGATTGGCCAGCGAGCGATCGACATGGGCCTCGCCGAGCACGGCGCGGCGCACGCCCAGGCCGTCTTCGTAGCGTTGTTTCTCGTCCATCTTGCGGCTCCGTCAGGCGGTCAGGAATTCGATCAGCGCGCGGTTGAAACCTTCGGCGCATTCGATGTTGGAAATATGCGCGGCGTCGAACTCGACGTGCTTCGCGCCCGGAATCGCGGCAGCCAGCTCGCGGCCCAGCGCGGGCGGCGTCGACATGTCGTGCGCGCCCGTCACCACCAGCACCGGCAGCGCGATGCCCTTCACTTCCTCGCGCAGGTCGGCCGCGTTCAGCGCGTCGCAGTTGGCGGCATAACCCTGCTTGTCGTTATGCACGAAGGTGTCGCGCACCACGTCGACCAAACGCGGCTCGGCCGCGAAGAATTCCTTCTTGAACCAGCGCTGCAGCACCGCGTCGACCAGCGCGCGCATGCCTTCGTCTCGCGCCTTCGCCGCGCGCGGCTCCCATACCTCGGGCGAGCCGATCTTGGCCGCCGTGTTGGCCAGCACCGCGCGCCCGATGCGCCGCGGATGACGCGCGGCCAATGCGGCGCCGGTCAGGCCGCCCATCGAGATGCCGCAGAAATGGGCGCGCTCGATCCCCAGGTGGTCGAGCAGGCCGATCACGTCGCCGGCGAGCTGGTCGATCGTGTAGGCGCCGGCCGGCGCTTCCGAATGGCCGTGGCCGCGCGTGTCGTAGCGCAGCAGGTTGAAATGCGCGCCCAGCGCATCGACTTGCGCGGCCCACATCGACAGGTCCGCGCCGAGCGAATTCGAAAAAACCAGCCACGGCGCCTCGGCATTCGCGGCACGATCGATTCGGTAATGCAGCTTCACGCCGTTGACAGAAGCAAAAGGCATCACTAGTTCTCCTTAATTGCCGCTCGCGTGACGCGCGAGCACAGCATCGACGAAGGCACCGGCCTCGCCGACGTAATGAGCGGGATCGAGCAGCCGCGCCAGCGCCTCGGGCGCGAGCTGCGCGGAGACGATGGGATCGGCGGCCAGCACGTCATGCAGGGTTCGGTTCGAGCGTACCGCTTCCTTCGAGGCCTGCTCGACCAGGTGATGCGCGTCGAGCCGGCCGATCCGGTCGCCGAGCGCGAGCATCACGGCCTCGCCGAGCACCAGGCCGCGCGTGGCGTCGAGATTGGCGGCCAGCCGCGCGGTATCGACCTGCAGGCCGCCGACGATCTGCGCCACCTGGGCCAGCGCGCCGCCGGCCAGGCGCGCCAGCTCGGGCAGCGCCTCCCATTCGGCCTGCCAGCCGCCGAGCGCGCGTTCGTGCTCCTGCACCATCCCCGCGAATACCGTGGCGAGCAGGCCCGGCGCGCGCACGGCGGCGCTCAGCACGGCCGCGCAGCCGACCGGGTTGCGCTTGTGCGGCATGGTCGAGGAACCACCCTTGCCGGCCGCGGCCGGCTCGGCCAGTTCGCCGATCTCGGTCTGCATCTGCAGCGAGATATCGCGCGCGATCTTGCCGAGCGTGCCGATCACCATCGCGAGGAACGAAGCGGTTTCGGCGATGCGGTCGCGCTGCGTGTGCCAGGGCACCTCGGGCAGCGTCAATTGCAAATCCTCGGCCAGCGAGGCGGCCACCTTCGGCGCGGCCTCGCGCAGGCTGGCCAGGGTGCCGGCCGCGCCACCGAACTGCAGCACCAGCACCTCGCCGCGCAGCGCGGCGAGCCGCCGGCGATGGCGTCCCAGGGTATCGAGCCATTGCGCGAACTTCAGGCCGAGCGTGATCGGCAGCGCCTGCTGCAACCAGGTGCGGCCGATCATCGGCGTGTCGCGATGCGCGCGGGCCAGCGCGACCAGCGAGCTGCACACGGCATCGAGCAGCGGCTCGATCGCATCGAAGCTGTCGCGCAACTGCAGCACCAGGCCGCTGTCGATGATGTCCTGGCTGGTGGCGCCCCAGTGGACGAACTTGGCCGCCTCGGCATCGTCGTCCTTGACGCGCGCGGTCAACTGCTTGACGAGCGGGATCGCGAGATTGCCGCCGAGCGCCGCGTCGCGCGCCAGCGCCTCGGCGTCGAGCCGCTCGGCACGGCAGGCCGCCACGATCGGCGCCACCGCCGCGGCGGGAATCACGCCGTGGGCGGCCAGCGCGCGCGTCAGCGCGGCCTCGACGTCGAGCATCCGCTGCAGGGTGGCGGCGGGCGACCAGATGCGCGCCAGCGTGGCATCGCCGCCGATCAGGGAGGTCAGTCGGGCACTGTCTTCGAACATGGAATGGTCAGCAGGTCGGGAAGGGCCGGGAGCGCCTATTGTCCACCGAAGCGCGCCGCCTTGCGCGCACGGCGAATGGCCCCGCGCGACGCGGCAAGCGGCGTGTCGCGCGGGGCCATCGGCAGGCAGGCGCCTGGAAGAACGGGAATGCTTGAAAACAGCGGCGCTTACGCGGCCGCGCGTTCGGTGGCGTCGACGAGCGGCACGCCCGTCAGCGCCTGCAGTTCGTCGAACGACAGGTCGGTGAAGATCTCGCGCACGGCGAGGCCTTCGGCCGTCACGTCGAGCACGGCGAGATCGGTATAGATGCGCGTCACGCAGCCGATCCCGGTGACGGGATACGAGCACTCGGCCACCACCTTGCTCTCGCCCTGCTTGGTCAGGTGCTCCATCATCACGAACACCTGCTTGGCGCCGATCGCCAGGTCCATCGCGCCGCCCACGGCGGGGATCGCGTCGGGCGCGCCGGTGTGCCAGTTGGCCAGGTCGCCCTTGGCCGACACCTGGAAGGCGCCGAGCACGCAGTAGTCGAGATGGCCGCCGCGCATCATCGCGAAGGAATCGGCGTGGTGGAAGAACGCGCCGCCGGTCAGCAGCGTGACGTGCTGCTTGCCGGCGTTGATCAGTTCGTCGTCCTCATGGCCGGCCTCTGGCGCCGGGCCCATGCCGAGCACGCCGTTCTCGCTGTGCAGGAAGATTTCCTTGTCGGCGCCGAGGTGGTTGGCCACCAGGGTCGGCACGCCGATGCCGAGGTTCACGTAGGCGCCTTCGGGGATGTCCTGGGCGACGCGTTGCGCCATCTCATCGCGGGTCAGTCGTTTCATGGTGGTGTCCTCCGGGTTCAGGCGGCTTGCGCGCCGAGTTCGGCCGCATGCACGGCTTGCGGCACTTCGACGACGCGTTGCACGAAGATGCCCGGCGTCACGATGTGTTCGGGATCGAGCCCGCCCAGGTCGACCACCTGCGAGACCTGCACGATGGTGGTCTTCGCCGCGCTGGCCATCACCGGCCCGAAGTTGCGCGCCGTCTTGCGATATACCAGGTTGCCCCAGCGATCGCCCTTGAAGGCCTTGATCAGCGCGAAATCGGCGTGGATCGGCGTCTCGAGCACATACTGCTTGCCGTCGATCTCGCGCGTCTCCTTGCCCTCGGCCAGCCGCGTGCCGTAGCCGGTGCGCGTGAAGAAACCGCCGATGCCGGCGCCCGCCGCGCGGATCCGCTCGGCCAGGTTGCCTTGCGGCACCAGCTCCAGCTCGATCTCGCCGGCGCGGTAGAGCGCGTCGAACACCTGCGAATCGGCCTGGCGCGGGAACGAGCAGATGATCTTGCGCACCCGCCCGGCCTTCAGCAGCGCCGCCAGGCCCGTTTCGCCGTTGCCGGCATTGTTGTTGACGATCGTCAGATCGCGCGCGCCGTGCGCAATGAGCGCGTCGATCAGCTCGGACGGCATGCCGGCCGTGCCGAAGCCGCCGATCATCACCGTCGCGCCGTCGTGGATGTCGGCCACCGCCGACTGCAGGGAATCGAAAATCTTGTTGACCATGGCTCTTCCTGAGGGAATCCGCGTCGCGCCAAGCGAGCGTCGGACAGCGCGCCGGACTTCCTCCGAAGGCACGCCGCACCGGGCCGTCCTTGGCCCGATTTGTTCGTATTTCGAACTCAGATTCGATTAGCGAACGATGCGGCGATCATAGAATCTCGCTCGCGGCCTTGTCAAGGCGGGGTGATGCGGAGGCGGCCGCGTCGTCGAAGGGCAGGCCGACGTAGTTCTCGGCCAGCGCGCGCGCCGCCGCGGGCGAGCGCGTCACGTACTTCAGCTCGGCCAGCTTGAGGCGATCGACGAAGGGCGTGTCCTCGGGCGAGGCGTGCAGCATGTTGGTCATGAAGTAGGAGAAGTGCTCGGCGCGCCAGACGCGTTCCAGGCAGGTCGACGAATAGGCGTCGAGCGGCGCGGCGTCGCCGCGATAGTGGGCGGCCAGCGCCCGCGACAGCGTTCGCACGTCGGCCACCGCCAGGTTCATGCCCTTGGCGCCGGTCGGCGGCACGATGTGGGCGGCGTCGCCGGCCAGCAGCAGCCGGCCGTGGCGCATGGTCTCGCACACGAAGCTGCGCATCGGCGTGACGCTCTTCTGCGTGATCGCGCCTTCGGTCGGCGTCCAGCCGCTGCCGTTCGAGAAGCGCGTGTGCAGTTCGTCCCAGATCCGCGCGTCGGACCATTGCGCGAGATCCTCGTCGGGGCGGCATTGCAGGTAGAGCCGCGTGACGCTGGGCGAGCGCATCGAGAACAGCGCGAAACCGCGCTCGTGATGGGCATAAACGAGCTCGTCGAGCGAGGGTGCCGCGTCGGCCAGGATGCCCAGCCAGGCGAAGGGATAAACGCGCTCGTAGCAGCGCTGCAGCGCCTCGGGAATGGTCTGCCGCGCGATGCCGTGGAAGCCGTCGCAGCCGGCGATGAAATCGCACTCGATGCGTTCGGCCACGCCGTCCTGGCGCCGGAAGGTGACGGCCGGCCGTTCGCCGGTCACCTCGTGCAGCGCCACCTCGCTCACCTCGAAATGCATCGCGTGACCCTGCTCAATGCCGGCGGCGATCAGGTCGCGCACCACCTCGTGCTGGCTGTAGACGGTGATCGCGCGGCCGCCCGTCAGCGCCGACAGGTCGATGCGGTGCCGCTCGCCCGAGAACAGCAGCTCGATGCCGTGATGCACCAGCCCCTGGCTGCGCATGCGCTCGCCGAGCCCGGCTTGGTTGAGCGTGTCGACGGTGCCCTGCTCCAGCACGCCGGCGCGGATCCGGTTCTCGCAATACTCGCGCGAGCGCGCCTCGACCAGCACCGCGTCGATGCCCTGCAGGCGAAGAAGATGGGAAAGCAGCAGCCCGGCGGGACCGGCGCCGACAATCGCGACCTGGGTACGCATTGTTCGTCTCCTGAACATTGATTCGATTAGTGAAACGGATGTTCGGGCTTCGCCGACTATGCGGCAATGCCATTTTGGAGATATGTTCCATATCGAATTCCGATAGTGGTGAGGCATGTCCGAACTCGACCTGAACCTGATTCCCTACCTGGTGGCGCTCGACGAGACGCGCAACGTGAGCCGCGCCGGCGACCTGCTCGGCGTCAGCCAGCCGCGCGTGAGCGCGGCGCTGGGCCGGCTGCGCGAGCATTTCGGCGATCCCTTGTTCGTGCGCACCTCGCGCGGCATGGAGCCGACGCCGCGTGCGCTGGCCCTGGTGCCGGCCGCGCGCGACGCGCTCGCGCAGATCCGCCGCGGGCTGGTCGCGCCGCACGATTTCGATCCGGCGACCGATACCAGCACCTTCTCGATCGCGTTGTCCGACGTCGGCGAGATCGTGTTCCTGCCCAGGCTGCTGCAGGAGCTGGCGCGGCGCGCGCCGCGCGCGAACCTGCGCTCGGTGTCGCTGCCGCATGCGGAGATCGAGCGCGGGCTGGAGGCGGGCGGCGTCGACCTGGCGGTCGGCTATTTCCCCGACCTGGGCGGCAGCAACTTCTTCCAGCAGCGTCTGTTCACGCATCGCTTCATCTGCCTGATGCGACGCGGCCATCCGCTGGCCGGCAAGCCGCTCACGCTGGAGCAGTTCCTCGCCTGCGGCCATGCCGTGGTGCGCGCCGAGGGGCGCAGCCAGGAGATCCTCGAGCAGCACCTGGCGAAGGCGCGGCTGCAGCGGCGCGCGGTGCTGGAGACGCCGCACTTCATGAGCCTGCCCTTCATCCTGGGCCGCACCGACCTGATCGCCACCGTGCCGCACGCGATCGGTTATGCCTACGCGGCCGAGCACGCCTCGATCACCCTGGTCGAGCCGCCCTTGCCGCTGCCGCGCTTCGACCTGCGCCAGCACTGGCATCGCAAGTACCACAACGATCCGCGCACGGCCTGGCTGCGCGGTATGGTGGCCGACCTGTTCAACGACGCGCTGGACGAATGGCCGAAATGAAGCTCGCCCCGGGCGGCATCGAATAACCCTATCCGGGGCAAGGCGCGGCATCTGCGTCAAAACCATGAAACAATGCCCGGTCAGCCGCGCCAGGCGGCAACCCTAGGAGCCCGAGAGCATGTCCAAACGCAAGACCGCCGGCAAGGCGGCAGCCGAGACCACGGTCGCCAAGACCGCCCAACCCGCCGAGCGCCCGAGCCGCGCCGAAGCCGAGGACGCCGTGCGCGTCCTGCTGCGCTGGGCCGGCGACGATCCTACCCGCGAGGGCCTGCTCGACACGCCCGCGCGCGTGGCGCGCGCCTACGAGGAATTCTTCAAGGGCTACCAGCTCGAGCCGAAGGACATCCTCGCGCGTACCTTCAGCGAGGTGGAAGGCTACGACGAGATGATCGTGCTGAAGGACATCCGCTTCGAGAGCTATTGCGAGCACCACATGGTGCCGATCATCGGGCGCGCCCACGTGGCCTACCTGCCGAACCACCGCGTGGTCGGCATCTCGAAGCTGGCGCGGCTGGTGGACGCCTTCGCCAAGCGCCTGCAGATCCAGGAAAAGATGACGGTGCAGATCGCCGACACGCTGTTCGAGGTGCTGCAGCCCAAGGGCGTGGGCGTGATCCTCGAAGCCGCCCACCAGTGCATCTCCACGCGCGGCATCCACAAGCCCGGCGTCGAGATGGTCACCTCGCGCATGCTCGGCACCTTCCGCACCGATCCGTCCACGCGTCGCGAATTCCTCTCGATCGTGTCGAATCCGTCCTCGGTCAACCTGACGAACACGTGATGCCGCACGACACCGACCTGCGCGAGGCGCCCGTTGTGCTGGTGACGGGCGCCGCGCGTCGCGCGGGCCGCGCCTTCGCCAGGCACTTCGGCGCGCGCGGCTATCGCGTTGCGGTCCACTACGACCGCTCGGCCGAGGCGGCCGCCGAGGCCGTCGGCGAGATCGGCACGGACGGCGGCGAGGCCATCGCGCTGCAGGCCGACCTGGCCGACGCCGCGGCCTGCGATGCGCTGGTCGCGGCGGTCCATGCCCGCTTCGGGCGGCTCGACGTGCTGGTCAACAACGCCTCGGTGTTCTGGCAGGACCACTTCCCCGGCTTCGACCTGGCCGCCTTCGACAGCGCCTGGACCGTCAACTGCCGCGCGCCGATCCTGCTCGCCCGGGCCTTCTACGAGCGTGCCAAGGCCGCCGGCCGGCAGGGCGTGGTGATCAACGTGATCGACCAGAAGATCAAGGAAAACTTCCATCGCGACCACTTCAGCTACACGGTCGCGAAGGCCGCGCTCGGCAACCTGACCCAGATGCTGGCGATGTCGGCCGCGCCGGTGCTGCGCGTCAACGCGGTGTTCCCGGGATTGATGCTGCCCAGCGACGACCAGACCGAGGCCGATTTCGCGCATGCGAGCCGTGCCTCCACGCCGCTGGCGCGCATCGCGGGGCCCGAGGATGTCGCCAACGCGATCCTGCTGCTGACGGGCAGCGCCTACAACGGCGTGGATTTCGTGGTGGATGCGGGACAGAACCTGATTCGCGTCGATCAGGACGTGCTCTACAAGCATCGCTCGCCGGCCCGCGGCAGCTGAGTCGAACCACAGCGTCAGGCGCCTGGTTCGAAGGCGCCTTGCTTCGGAACCCTGATCAAGCGGGTCGATCGTTGCTCGCGGCGCATCGCCCTCGATTGCGGCGGCTCCCGAAAAACCTCACCTTCGATACCGTTTGAAACAGGCGCCGCGAACGTGGCGCCTGTTTTTCATGCTTCCTACCTAGGCTTGCGCCTCGCCGTTCTCGCCGGCGCCGCGCTCGCCCTCGCGTACCTTGCCCTGCGCCACGCTGCTGCCCGGCGGCACGCTGTGCGTGAGCCAGACGTTGCCGCCGATCACCGAGCCGCGCCCGATCGTGACGCGCCCGAGGATGGTCGCGCCGGCATAGATCACCACGTCGTCCTCGACGATCGGGTGGCGCGCGTTGCCCTTCACCAGCGTGCCGTCGCCGTCGGCGGGGAAGCTCTTCGCGCCGAGCGTGACGGCCTGGTAGACGCGCACGCGCTCGCCGATGATGGCGGTCTCGCCGATCACCACGCCGGTGCCGTGGTCGATGAAGAAGCTCGGCCCGATGGTCGCGCCGGGGTGGATGTCGATGCCGGTGGCCGAATGCGCGATCTCGTTGATGAAGCGCGCCAGCAGCGGCACGCCGAGCTTGTGCAGCGCATGCGCGAGGCGGTGGTGCATCATCGCCAGCACGCCGGGGTAGCAGAGCAGGATCTCGGTGATGTGCTGCGCGGCGGGGTCGCCCGCGTAGGCGGCCTGGATGTCGCTGACCAGCAGCGCGCGGATCGCCGGCAACTGCTCGCCGAAGGTGCGCGCGATCTCGAACGCGCGCTCGTCGAGCGGGCCCGGCTCCGCATCGGCGTACTCGGGCAGGAACGGCAGCGCGCGGCGCACCTGCTCGTGCAGCACGCGCAGGGTGCTCTCCAGCGTGTGGCCGACGTAGAAATCGACGCTCTCGTCGGTCAGGTCGGGCGCGCCGTAATGCGTCGGAAACAGCGAGGCACGCAGGCCGGTCACAATCTTGCAGATCGCATCGCGCGAGGGCAGCTCGCGAATGCCGCGCGGGTGGCGCGTGCGATGCAGCGTTTCGCGCGACTCGCGCAGTTCGGCGACGATCTGTTCAAGACCCCAGCCGCGGGTGAGGGACGAAGCGGACGATTTCGACATGGCGCTGTGGACGGCCGTGCGTAACATGCGTAACGAACGGCCGCGCTGTTTGAAAAAGGTGAATGACAGGGTCGACAAGATTACCGCGTTTCGTCCGCGCCCGCGAAACGCGGCCCGCGCCGGGCGCCGATGCGCTCCGTTGCGGCGGCGAGGCACGCGCGATGACGCCGGGCCAGGCCCGCGCGACTCGGGATCGGGAAACCAGGGCGCGGGAAGCGCGCGCCTAGACCGTCATGCTGCTCGCATCGATCCAGCGCACGGCCCAGTCACGCGCATGCGCGATCGCATCGCCTTCGTCGCCGAAATGGAGATCGGATGGAAAAAAACGATTCGCGACCAATTCGCCGTCGCTGGATCGGGAGATGACCACGTAAGGCTGGAACGAACCGTCGCTGGCACGCGCCGGAGCGCAATTCAACAGATAGCCGCGATGCGTGAATGCCGTCGTCGTCGAGTGCATGAGTGCGCCCACCTTAAGTCCCTTGCGTTCTTCTTCACTGCCGTCCGTTAAGGGTGCCGCGGTGCCCGTTGCGGGCTGGAGCCGCGCGGCCGGCACGTGCCGCCGCGCCGTCTCGAAAGGGAATCATACTCTGTCGTCCCGGTGCCTTCTAGTTGAAATAAAACCCGTCGACACTGGACGATCGCGCGCGCGCCGCGCCTCGGGCATCGCGCCGTCCGAAGGCGGGGTTTTCACCGATCGGCGCGCGCCGCCGCGTTCACAATTTGCCCACATCGTGGAATCTCCATGCCGGCCTCGATGCGCCGTTCGATGTCCCTCGATGCGCCGCATCATGCGATACGAACCGCGCGGCTCCCGGAATCGCGTTTGATCCACGGCACTGCAAGCCGGGGCCCGTTCGTATACGCTCCCATCCAGCAAGGCACACACGCCGCCCGGCCTCGGCCGGTCCCTCATTCAACGCACCACGGAGCCACCATGTACCAGCGCATCTTCGTTGCAGTCGACGGCAGTGAAACCTCGCGTCACGCATTCGACTCCGCCCTCGCGCTCGCGCGCTCCGAACGCGCCACGCTGCGCGCGTTCTACGCGGTCGAGAACGCGACCCTCTACTACAACGTGCCCGGCTACGATCCCTCGGTGCTGCGCGCGCAACTGATCGAGCAGGGCGGCGACCTGACCCGCGAATTCGCGCAGCGCATGCAGGAGGCCGGCGTGAAGGGCGACGTGCTGACCGGCGAGGCCACCACGCTGGCCGACGTCTCCTCGCTGATCCTCGAGGCCGCCAAGGAGTACCAGGCCGACCTGCTGGTGCTGGGCACGCACGGGCGCCGCGGCTTCAAGCGCCTGGTGCTCGGCAGCATCGCCGAGCAATGCCTGCGGCAGGCCTCGCTGCCGGTGCTGCTGATCCCCTCGGCCGCCTCGCATCCGCCGGCGGCCGCCGCCGAACCGGACAATTCGGAAACCTGATTGCCTTGCCGTAACGCAACCGCGACGCAGCTCGCGTCGCGGCGTTTTGCCGCTCAGCTCATGGAAAACCCGGTGGGACAATGACCCCGTTGTGATTCCTTGTGCGAGCACCACATGCTGACCCCCACCCCGCTGTCCCCCGTCCGCTCCCGTCCCTCCCCCTCCTGGTCCCCTCATCAGGCCGCGCACTGCTCGACCTGCTCGATGCGCCATCTCTGCGTGCCGCAAGGCCTGAGCAACGATGCCGTCGAACGGCTCGAGACGGTCATCTGCCTGGCACGCCCGGTCCGTCGCGGCGATGCGCTGTTCCGCGAGGGCGACGGCTTCGACAGTCTCTACGCGGTGCGCTCGGGCGCGCTGAAGTCGGTCGCCACGCGTCACGACGGCCGCGAGCAGGTGGCCGGCCTCCATCTCGCCGGCGAGCCGCTCGGGCTCGACGGCATCGCCGACAACCAGCACCCGCGCACCGCCGTCGCGCTCGAGGACAGCACCGTCTGCGTGATCCCCTATGCCCCGCTGCGCTCGCTCTGCTCCGAAACCAGCACGCTGCAGGCGCGCGTGCTCAAGCTGATGAGCGAGCAACTGGTGCGCGAAACCACCCAGTCGATCCTGCTCGGCTCCCTGAACGCCGACGAACGAGTGGCCGCGTTCCTGCTCGACGTGTCGCGGCGCTACCTCGCTCGCGGTTATTCGTCCACCGAGTTCAACCTGCGCATGACGCGCGAGGAAATCGGCAGCTACCTCGGCATCACGCTCGAAACCGTCAGCCGCACGCTGTCGAAGTTCCAGCGCAACGGCCTGCTGTCGATGCAGGGCCGCATCGTGCATATCCTCGATTTCGAAGGCCTGCAGGCGATCTGATCGCGCCTTGCCTCGCGCGGCGCTCCCGTTTCCCGCCACGAATGCAAATGGCGCCCATTGGGCGCCATTTTTTCGTGCCGACCCACCCGGCTCAATCGAGCCAGCGCGCCGCCTGCGTCTTCAGCGCGCGACTGAACTCGTCGAGCCAGTCGATCGAGAGCCGCCAGCTCTGCCAGTAGAGTTCGATATCGATGCTGCGCCCTTCCGAGAGGTCGATCATCTCGCCGGCCGCCACCTGCCGCTCGATCATCCGGTCCGGGCACATGCCCCAGCCGAGCCCCGTCTCGCAGGCGCGCAGGTAACCAGCCACGTGCGGAATCCAGT
The DNA here is from genome assembly GCF_011753175.1 of Burkholderia sp. Cy-637. Classification (NCBI taxonomy): domain Bacteria; kingdom Pseudomonadati; phylum Pseudomonadota; class Betaproteobacteria; order Burkholderiales; family Burkholderiaceae; genus Burkholderia; species Burkholderia sp. Cy-637. The sequence continues at coordinate 22,619 of NZ_VWWC01000038.1, forward strand.
GCTTGGGCGGATCGAGGTCGGTGCGCACGGCGCGCCGGATGAAACGCATCTGCAGGCTGTCCTTGGGGCTGAACATCACGCAGGGCGCGCGACGCAGGGCCTCGCGCGTGAGCCCGTCGGAAAAATAGCGCGCATGGAAATCGGGCGAGCACACCGCGTGATAGCGGATCCGGCCCAGGCGCGTGGAGCGGCAGCCCTGGATCGGCTCGGCCTGCGCCGTGATCGCGCCCTGCACGCTGCCGTCGCGAATCCGCTCGGCCGTGTAGTCCTGGTCGTCGATCACGAGGTCGAGCAAGGTGTTGCTCTCGGCGCAGAACGGCCCGACCGCGTCGATGAACCAGGTGGCGACGCTGTCGTCGTTGACGGCCACGCGCAAGGTCGGCCAGGCGCCGACGCTGCCCGGCAGGTGCGGCACGCGCCCGGAAAGCTCGGCCTCCAGCAACTGCACGCGCTCGGTATGCCGGCACAGCAGCGCGCCCGAGGTGGTCGCCACGCAGGGCTGCCCGCGCTTGACCAGCACGCTGCCGACACGCTCCTCCAGCAGCTTGACGCGCTGCGAGACGGCCGAGGGCGAGACGTTCAGGTCCTTGGCCGCGCGTTCGAAGGATCCGTGCCGGATCACCGCGGCCAGCGCCTCCAGCAGGGCGTAGTCGAGCATTCAGTTTTCCTTCATCGGCATTAGGGAAATTAGCTTCGCTTATCCGAAGCCTGCCCGCAGACTAGCGGCAATTTCTGAACGAGTCTACTGCCCCTCCTTGCCATGAACTGGATTGCCTTCACCCACGGCGCCGCGCTCTGCGCCTCGCTGATCATCACCATCGGCGCGCAGAACGCCTTCCTGCTGCGCCAGGGCATCATGCGCTCGCACGTCGGCAAGATCGTGCTGCTGTGCGCCGCCTCCGACATGCTGCTGATCGCGGCCGGCGTCGGCGGCGCCTCGGTCCTGGTCGAGCGCTACCCGACCTTCATCCACGTCGTGCTCTATCTCGGCCTCGCCTACCTGGCATGGTTCGGCCTGAGCGCGCTGCGCCGCGCGCTGAAGCCGGGCCACGCGACGCTCGACGTGAGCGGCAGCGCCGCGCCGCCCGTGCAGGGCGCCTGGCCGGTGGTGCTCTCCACGCTCGCGCTGACCTGGCTCAACCCGCATGTCTATCTCGACACCTTCCTGCTGATCGGCACGGCCGGCGCCCGCGAGCCGGACGGCACGCGCGCCGCCTTCGCGATCGGCGCGATGCTGGTCAGCGTGCTGTGGTTCGTCGGCGTGGGCTATGGCGCGCGCCTGCTCGCGCCCTGGTTCAGGAAGGCGCTCGCCTGGCGCCTGCTCGACGGCGCGGTGGGCAGCATGATCCTGTGCCTGGCGGCCGTGCAGTTGCGCTGAAGCGGGCCCCGGATGCGAGATCGCCGGCCTGCGCGATACGCAAGGCCGGCGATGTCTTCATCGGGCGATCGCGCCCGGCTCGAGCCGATTCACAGCGCGCGGACGATCCCGCCGTCCACCCGCAGGTTCTGGCCCGTGATGTAGCCGGCGCCGTCCGACAGCAGGAAGGCCACCGTCTTCGCGATCTCCTCGGTCTTGCCGAAGCGTCCCGCCGGGATCCGCGCGACGATCTCGGGCGTTTCCGGCCAACTGTCGATGAAGCCCGGCAGCACCGAATTGATGCGGATCCCCGCGCTCGCGTAACGATCGGCATAGAGCTTGGTGAAGGCGCTGAGCGCGGCGCGCAGCGCCGAGGACACCGGCATGGCCTGCTCGGGCGCGTCGGCCGCGAAGCTCGAGATGTTGACCACCGCGCCGCCGCCCTGCTTCTCGAACACCGGCGTCACGCGACGCAGCACGCGCGCCACGTTCAGCACGACCAGGTCGAGGCCGAGATGCCATTGCTCGTCGCCGATCGCGAGCAGATCGCCCTTGGGCGGATGGCCGGTGTTGTTGACGACCGCGTCGATGCGGCCGTACCTGGCGAGCGTCTCGTCGACGAAGCGCCCGATATCGGCATCCTCGGTGACCGAACCGGCGATGCCGAAGCCGCCCAGTTCGGCGGCCAGCTCGACGGCGCTGCCCGAAGGCGACATCAGCGCGACGCGATAACCGCCGGCGGCCAGCTCGCGCGCGATCGCGGCGCCCATGCCCTTGCCGGCGGCGGTGACGAGTGCAACTTTTTCTGCAGACATGTTTTCTCCTGGGTTGAGAATGGGCGGCCCAGGCTCCGGCCGTCCCGTGCATGCCGCACTGTAGGACGCGCAAACGCCGGTGTCGAACCATCAATTCTGCTTAGAGTCAGGAGAATTTCTACTGTCTTTGCAAATCCCGCGAGGGTCGGCCGCTCCATCAGGAATTGAAGCCCGATGCGGTATGTCGCGATCGCATCGGGCGCCCGTCCATCACCAGTTTTTCTACAGGATATTCAGCGCGCGGCGCCGGTCCAGCGCCGATACTGCCGCGTCTGGCAGGCATTGGCCAGGCGTTGCCGGACCAGCGCGCCGACCGGCCAGACGTCCGGCCGGGTGCGGCGGCCGCGGCTCAGCCTCACCAGCTGGTACTTGACCATCGCCATGTTGGCCATCGCGCCGAGCATCTTGTTCTTCAGCGTGACCGGCCGCAGCACCGGCACGATCTCCTCGCCGGCGCGCCAGCGCCGCGGCAGCGCCGGATCGATCGACATGGCGGTGGCGATGCCGGCCATCGCCACGCCGCTGGCCAGCACCTGCTCGACCACCGCGCGGCGCCGGATCCCGCCCGTCACCATCAGCGGCACGCGCGAGACGGCGGCGATGTCCTCGGCGAACTCCAGGAAATAGGCCTCGCGCGCCAACGTGCGGCCGTCGCGCGCCTGGCCCTGCATGGCCGGCGCCTCGTAGCTGCCGCCCGACAGCTCGATCAGGTCGACGGCGAGTTCGTTGAGCATCGCCACCACCTGTTTCGCGTCCTCGGGGTCGAAGCCGCCGCGCTGGAAATCCGCCGAATTCAGCTTCACCGACACGGCGAAACCGGGGCTCACCACCGCGCGCACGGCGCGCACCACGTCCAGCAGCAGCCGCGCGCGGTTCTCGATCGCGCCGCCCCAGGGATCGCCGCGCCGATTCGACAGCGGCGAGAGGAACTGGCTGAGCAGGTAACCATGCGCGGCGTGGATCTGCACGCCCGTGAAGCCGGCCGCCTCGGCCAGTTGCGCGGTGCGTGCGAAGCGCCGCGTGACCTCGTCGATGCGCGCCTCGTCCATCGCCTCGGGCACCGGGAAGCGGTTCGAGAAGGCGCCCATGTCGAGCGGCACGGCCGAGGGCGCGATGGTCGACTGGCCGAGCTCGGCCGGCATCTGGCGCCCCGGGTGGTTGATCTGCATCCACACCTGGGCGCCGCCCGCGCGCGATGCCTCGGCCCAGCGCCGGAAGCGCTCGAGATGTGCATCGTCCTCGAGCACCACACCGCCCGGCCCCGTCATCGCGCGGCGGTCGATCATCACGTTGCCGGTCAGGATCAGCCCGGCGCCGCCCTCGGCCCAGGCGCGATACAGGCGCAGCAGCGCCTCCGAAGGGGCATGATCGGCATCGGCCAGGTTTTCCTCCATCGCCGCCTTCGCGAGGCGGTTCGGCACGGTCGCGCCGTTCGGCAGTGTCAGCGAATTGAAAAGTGTCATGAGCGGCTCCCCGCATTGAATGCCGTCCACGATAAGTTTAAAGTTCGCTTGAATGTCAAGCCCCGGGAGGCAGCGATGAAGATCGGCGAACTGGCGAAACGCAGCGGCCTCGCGCCGTCGCGGATCCGTTTCTACGAGGCCAGCGGCCTGCTGCGCGCCGCGCAGCGCCAGGCCAACGGCTATCGCGAGTACGCGCCCGAGGCGCAGCTGGTGCTGGCCCTCATCGTGCGCGCGCAGGAAGCCGGCTTCTCGCTCGACGAGATCCGCAGCATGCTGCCCGACGACCTGGCCGACTGGCGACACGCCGACCTGGTGCCCAAGCTGCGCGCCAAGGTGGCCGATATCGAGGCCATGGAGCAGCGGCTCGCCGCCAGCAAGGCGCGGCTGCTCGAGGTGATCCGGCAGGTCGAGGGCAAGCCCGACGAGATGGCCTGCCGCGACAATGCCAAACGCATGCTCGACGAACTGGTCGCCGCGCCGCCGTCGGCATCATCGCCCGCCCCCTCTCCCTTGCCGCCCGAGCACGCCGACACGGCGAGCTGAGCCCGGGCCGGTTTCACGCCTTCACAATCCACGCCGCGGCCAGTTGCGGAACGAGACGATCGCCAGGCTGAGCGCGATCGAGCCCGTCGCCGCCCGCGGCGCCGCTTCGCCGAGCGGTTCGACGAATCTCGCCCGCGCGCGCTTGCCGACCGTCGATTCGGTCGGCGCGCGCTGACTCCCGAGTTCCGCGCCGGTGGCCCCGTCGCGGCCGGGTTCTGGCTCGCGCGGCTCCGCCGCGGCCCCCGCATGGGTTCCGGTCGGGCATGAATCGAAATGTCGGGCGCACATGGCAAATCCTTCGAGGCAGCAGGAGCCCGTATTGAACGCGGCGGCGATCGATCCGTAAAATGAATGTTTTGAGCGATTCGATAACCACACAGAATGGAACTGAAACTGCTGCGCGCCTTCCTGACCGTCACCGAGCTGCGCCATTTCGGTCGCGCGGCCGATGCGCTGCACATGAGCCAGCCCGCGCTGAGCAAGCAGATCGGCGCGCTGGAGGCGAGCCTGGGCGGCCGGCTGTTCGAGCGCGGCCGGCACGGCGCCGAGCTGACGCCGTTCGGCGACGCCTTCCTGCTCGATGCGCAGGCGCTGGTGCGCGATGCCGACGAGATCCTGGCCCGCGCGCGCGAATCGAGCAGCGGCCGGCGCGGCCATCTGCGGATCGGCATCTGCCTGTCGGTGCTGACCCTGGTGCCGCCGCTGATCGCCGAGTTCCGGCGCCAGCACCCTTCCGTCTCGGTCACGCTGAGCGATCTCTCGTCGGGCGAACAGACGCGGCGCCTGCTGGCCGGCAAGCTCGAAGCCGGCTTCATGCGCATGCCGGCGCAGGCCGTGGAGGGCCTGTCCTCGTTCAAGGTGATGGAGGAAAACCTCGCGCTGGCGCTGCCGCCGCAACTGCCGCCGATCACCCCGGCCCAGTTGCCGGCCAGGCTGGCCACGCTCAACGAGATCGGCTTCATCGCGCTGCAGCGCTCGCGCGGCGCCGGCCTGGCCGCGCAGGTCGAGCGCTGGTGCCGCGCGCGCGAGTTCGTGCCGAACGTCAGCCAGCAGGCCGAGGACGTGCAGTCGGTGCTGGCCTCGGTGGCGGCCGGCGCTGGCGTCGCCTTCATTCCCTCGCGCGCGCGGCACCTGCTGCGCGACGCGGCCGTGCTCGAGCTGCGCGATCGCGATGCGCGCTGGCGCGTCGGCCTGGCCTGGCCCGACACGCGCCAGGACCCGGTGATGGAGCGCTTCGTGTCCTTCGTGCGCGCGGCGTTGCGCAAGGCCTGAACCGCCGGGACCTCGCGCCTCGCCGCGTGCCGTCGACGCCGATGCACTTGCGCCCGGCGCTCACTCCACCGGTGTCGACGGGCTGTCGCCGTGCGTCAGCACCTCCCACTGCACGTTGTGGCCGTCGTTCGCCTCGGCGGCAGGAATGATGTCGTCGAGCAGGTGCGCCTTGGTGGCCGGCAGGGACATGCCCTTGCGGATCGCATAGGCGTTGTAGGCCCGCACCATGGTGCCCTTCAACACCGGCACGAACTGGTTCGCATGCCCCGAAACATCGGTGCAGAGCGCGCCGAGGTAGGCATTCGGCACCGGCTGGTAGGCCGTCTGCGAGGTGTTGCGCGTGCCGTGCAGCAGCTTCGAGAGGAATTCGAGCGAGGTGGTGAGGCGGTCCGCGAACACGGCATAGAGGTCGGTGCCCTGGATGTAGGCGGTCTCGGCCGCGTTGAAGGTGGCGGCCATGCCGAGCCCGACGTGCTGCGTATCGCGGCAGGTTTCCTGCGTGACGCCGCTGACCTGCGCGTTGAACACGGTCTGGCCGTTCCAGCCGCCCGGGCTGCCGGAGAACTTGACCGGCGCGCCGCCGTCCTTCGCGGCGTTGTAGTAATAGGCCGACATCCACTGGCGGAAGGTGCCGGTGGCGGTGTTGAACAGCGATTGATCGTCGTTGTAGACGGCGATGCCGATCATCCCGTCGATCATGCTGAGCTTCCAGTTGCCGTTGCCGCCATTGCCGTTGCTGCCGGTGATGTAGGGCAGGTGCTGGGTGCTCAGCATGGTGCCGAAGGCCTTGGCGTCGCTGGCCGACCAGCCGCTGTAGGTGTAGCGGATGATCTCGGCGGCGGCCGGCCAGACCTCGGCGGCCCAGGCCGATTGCAGCGGCGCGTTGGCGCCGCGATGGCCGCCCTTCAGGTTGCGCGCGTAGAAGTTCATGATCGACACGGCGTTCTTCGCGTAGGTGCTGTCGCCCGTCAGGTACCACATCAGCGCCTGCGTGTAGGCCGCCGTCATGTCGCCCTGCTCGGCCTTGCAGCCGTGATCGTTCGAGGACACCGCATCGCACGAGATATAGCCGCCGTCCAGCGTGCCGGCGATCTTGTAGGTCTTCGAGGCCCAGCTGCTGCCCTTCATCTGGTTGAAGGCATTGACGAACAGCTTGTTGTTCGCGGCGATCTGCCCTTTCACGTAGTCGAGACGTGCCTGCGTGACGAGGATGCCGGGGTGCTTGAAACCCGCCGCCTGCGCGTTGCCGCCGGCCGCGCCGAGCGCCAGCACCGCCAGCGCGCCGCCTGCCATCATCGAGACCTGGAATCTTCGCTTCATGTCATCTCCTGGGTTGCTATCGATATGGATTGCCGATCGACCGGCTTGCGGCTGCCGTGACGATCGAAGTCGCCTTTCGAGCTTGCCCCTTGCATCGGCGGGTGGGCACGACCCGCTCGCGCGACGGCCCTCGCCGCGCGTTTCACGCATCGCGGTGCCTACATCCGGCAGGCGCCGCGACACTCGATTCGGATGATGGGTTCAGGCGCTGGAGCGCGTCGCGCGCAGCCTGCCGTCGTCGTGCGTGCCGTCGTGGGTCGGCAGGGCCGCGTCCGGCAGCACCTTCGTCGCCCGCGCGCTGCGCACCAGCAGCGCGCCGATGGTGCCGACCGCCAGCGCGCAGCCGAGAAACACCAGCCGCCCCCAGGCGGGATTCGGAATCGCCACCATCGCCAGCAGGCCCGCCGTCATCACGAGCGTGATGCGGCCGAGCTTGAGTCGCTGCAGGCGATCGAACTCGCCCTGCAGGCCGTCGCTGTGAACGGGCGTCGCGTAATCGCGCCAGAACTTCGCCAGCACGCCGGCGCGGGCCGCGTCCGGCTGGCGATGGAACAGTCGCGTGGCGACGAAGAAACCGCCCGTCAGCACGCAATGGCAGAGCACGGCCCACATGGTGTCGAACTCGGAAGTCTCGCGCGCGCTGAAGCCCCAGCCGAACCAGCGGCTCAGCTCGTGGCCCGAGATCACCGCGCTGCACAGGCAGGACACGCCCAGCCCGACCACCACCGTGGCCCAGCCGGCCCAATCCGGCACGCGCCGGATCAGCAGGCCGAGGAACAGCGGCACCACGATCGGCAAGGTCGCCAGGGTGCCCACCCGCATCATCAGCGTGAACAGGCTCAAGCCCTTCAGGTGGGAGAAGCCCAGCGCGATCACGATGATCACCAGCCCGTTGAGCACGTTCATGCCCTTGCCGGCCAGCACCGATTCGCGCTCGGACAAGGCGCGAGCGCCGCGGATCACCGGCTGGTAGAAGCTGCGCACGAAGATCCCGGCGTTGTGGTTCAGCGCCGCGTCCATCGAGGCCATGGTGGCCGAGAACATGCCCGCCATCAGCAGGCCGACCGTGCCCAGCGGCATCGCGCGCTCGACGAACACCAGGAACACCGCGTCGCCCGACTTGGACCCCAGGTCGTGCGCATGCGCGACGGCCGCATCGGGGTAGAGGATCGCCGCGGCCCAGGGCGGCACCATCCAGATCAGCGCGCCCGCCGTCATCAGCACCAGCGCGAACAGCGCGGCCCGGGTCGCGTTGCGCGAATCCTTGGCGTTCAGGAATCGATAGGCATCCTTCATGTTGTTGATGGCCAGCATCTGCTTGACGCACAGGAACAGGAAGGAGCCCACCAGCAGGCTGCCGTGGCTGTAGTCGGGCCCGGTGAGGAAATCGACCGGAAAGCGCGCGACGATCTCGCCCGGCCCGCCCAGCTTGACCAGCGCGACGATCGCGCAGGCCACCGACATCACCGCCACCACGATCGACTGCACGAAATCGGAGGCGACCACGCCCCAGGCGCCGCCGAGGAAGGACAGCGCCAGCACCGACAAGCCGGTGAGCCAGAGCGTGGTGCTCAGGTGGAAGCCCGTGACGGCCGAGAAGAACACCGCCAGCGCGTTGAGCGAGACGGCGCCCTGCAGGATCGACAGCGGAATCACCGACCAGGTGAAGAACTGTTCGTTGCCGCGCCCGAAGCGCTGGCGGATCGCCTGGGTGGGCGCGTCGCAACGCAGTTGGCAGAAGCGCCTGCCGAGCCAGAAGGTGGCGACCAGGTAGCCGACGCAGTTGCCGATATAGACGTAGCAGGCCGGCAAGCCGTTGCGGAAGGCCTCGCCGGCGGCGCCGGTGAAGGTCCAGGCCGAGAACTGGATCATGAAGGCGGAGCTGCCGACCATCCACCACAGCATGCGGCCGCCGCCGCGAAAATAATCGCTGGCCGACTGGCTGGCCATCTTCCTGAACGCGGCGCCGATCGCGAACATCAGCAGGAAATAGCCGGCCACCACGGCGATATTGACGTCCATCTGTCTCGTCCTTGTCGTTCTTCTCGTCCTTCTCGTTCTTGATATGGATGCCGAAACGTCTGCCGCGCCAACGCCCGAACGACGTCCCCCAACCAATACGACGACACGCTGCGCGAGGATTCCCGGACTTGCCGCCCGGGCCGGCATGAAGGCAATCTAGCACGCATCCGGAACGATGGTCCGAATCGAAATGCACTGAGCCGCCTATCGTTTACCCCTGAAAATCCAAGTCGTATCGATAAAGCGTCGCCATTTCCAGCAGTCGTCTTTTCGGCCCCGATTTCTTCTTTATTTAGTTCGAAACGATGTTCCGGAAATTTGATCGATGTGATTCAATACCGGCTGCAATGAAAATGAAAACCTGGCCACCGGAGGAGAGATGAAGCAAGACGGCCCGCCCAGCACCTATTTCGTGGAAGTCGCCGAGGTCCGTTCGATGGACCGGCACCAGGCCGCGCTGCTGCGCTGCGTCGCCAAGCTGAAGGCGACCATGCCGATCGTCGGCCTGCGCAATCCGAAGATCGGCCTGCCGGACCTGAGCTGGGAGTATTGCGACGCGTTCGACTGGGTGATCGGTTTCCAGGCCGGCCAGTTATGGCTGGCCGCCGCGCTGACCGGCGATCCGGCCTTCGTGATCGCGGCGCAGGCGCGCCGCCAGTGGTTTCGCGAGTTGCTCAGGCATCCGCGCGAACTCGATCACGACACCGGCTTCCAGTTCTCGCTGTCCTGCGTGGCCGACTGGAAGATGACCGGCAACGAGGAAGCCCGCGCGCTCGCGCTGAAGGCAGCGAGCCTGCTCGCGCAGCGCCACGAAGCCGGCGGCGGTTACCTGAAGGCATGGAATTCGCGGGCCGGCGATCCGGCCTATTCGCGCTTCGCGGCCGGCCGCATCATCGCCGACACGATGCAGAACCTCGCGCTGCTCTACTGGGCCGATCGCGAGGAAGGGCAGCCCGCCTATCGCGAGATCGCCGATGCGCATGCGCTGGCCTCGAGCCGGCACCTGATCCGCGAGGACGGCAGCACCTATCACACCTTCCTGTTCGACGCGGGCGGGGAACCGCTGCGCGGCGAGACGCGCCAGGGATATGCCCACGAATCCTGCTGGGCGCGCGGGCAGGCCTGGTTGATCCACGGCTTCGCGCAAACCTACGCCTACACGCGCAATCCGCAACATCGGCAGATCGCCGCGCAACTGGCCGCCACGGCCGAGACGCTGCTCGGCGATCGCGCGGTGCCGCCCTGGGATTACCGCCTGCCCGATGGGGAAACGCCCTGGCCAGACAGCTCGGCCGGCGCGATCATGGCGGCCGGCCTCTACCTGCTCGCCGCATCCAGCGAGGAAGCGGACAAGGCACGCTGGCGCGCCTTCGCGGATCGCCTGGTGGATGGCCTGCTCGATAGTTGCGACCTGAGCGGCGACGCGGCCGCGCATGGCCTGCTGGCCCACGGCGCGGCACATGTGCCGGCGGGGCGCCACGACAACATGCTGCCTTATGGCGATTACTACTTCATGGAAGCGCTGATGCGCTCGCAAGGGCACGACCGCTTCGCGTGGTAGCGAGAACTCGCGGCGGCGCCGATGGCCGTGCCTGCCGCGCGCCGCCGCTCAGCGCGACGCCGGCCAGGGGCCGCGATAGCCGATCCGCGCCGAGATCGCCTGGGCGGCCTCGCGCAGCAATTCGACGTAGTGGGTACGCGTGTTCGCGCCGCAGCGCATGGTGGGAAACGAGATCGACAGCGCCGCGACGGCATTGCCGAAGCGATTGAAGATCGGCGCCGCGAGACAGCGCAGCCCTTCCTCCTGCTCCTCGTCGTCCTCGCCATAAGCCTGCCGCCGAACCTGCGGCAGGATCGCGACCAGCGCCTCGGCCGAGCCGAGCGTGCGCGCGGTGGAAGGCTTGAACTCGACGCGCGCGAGCGTCTCGCGCACTTCGTCCTCGGGCATGAAGGCCAGCAGCACCTTGCCGATCGCGGTGCTGTACAGCGGGTTGCGGCGGCCGACGCGCGACTGCATGCGCAGCCCGTAATCGGCATCGATCTTGTGGATGTAGATGATGGCGTCCTCGTCGAGCGCGCCGAGGTGGATCGCCTCGCGCGTCATCGAGGCGATGCGGCGCATCTCGAGATCGGCCTCGCGCACCAGGTCGACACTCTCCAGTGCCTTGGCACCGAGCTCGAACAGACGGATCGCGAGCCGGTAGTGCTCGCCCGCGCCATCCTCGCCGGCCACGCGCGCCACGTAGCCGAGCGACTCGAGCGTCTGCAGCAGGCGCTGCACCACCGGCCGCGACATGCCCAATTGCTGGGACAATTCCGCCGCGCCCGCCGTGCCGCTCGCGCCGAGCGCCGACAGGATCGTGAAGACCTTGCCGACCGCCGCGACCGATTCGGTCCTGTCCGCGCCGGGCTCGGCCGGCGTCTCGCCTTCCGCCTGCTTGCCGCCGCGCGACCTGGGCATTGATGTCATGTCCGCCTGTCCGTGAGATCCGAAACCGCCAAGCATAACGCGTCGCGCGGGCCGATCGCCAATGCGGCGCGCCCGAGGGGCTCGAATGTGGGTTATCGGCGACGCTCGCATGCACCGGAACCGCTGGACATGAAAACGGCCCGGCCGCGCATGCCAGCGCGGCCGGGCCGTGTCATCGAGGCGCGACGCTTCAGTTCAGGCGCGTCTTCAGCTCGTTGGCCATCGCCTTCATCGCCGCCTTGGTGGCCGGATCCTCGGCCAGCGCGTTCAGCAGTCCGAAGTCATGGATGGTGCCGTCGTAGCGCGTGGTGGCAGCCTCCACGCCGGCCGCGTCGAGCTTGCGGCCATAGGCTTCGCCCTCGTCACGCAGCACGTCGAACTGCGCGACCTGGATCAGCGCGGGCGGCAGGCCCTTCAGCTCGTCGAGCGAGGCGCGCAGCGGCGAGGCGTAGATCTCGTTGCGTTGCGCTTCCTTCTTCGTGTACGCGTCCCAGAACCACTTCATCATCGGCCGCGTCAGGAAGTGATCCTTCTGGTACGCGACGTAGGAGCCGTCGTTGAAGTTGTGGTCCGTCACCGGCCAGAGCAGGCCCTGGAAGCGGATCGCCGGGCCGCCCTTGTCCTTCGCCATCAGGGCCACCACCGCCGCCATGTTGCCGCCCACGCTGTTGCCCACCACCGCCAGGCGGCTGCCGTCCACGCCGATCTCGTCGCCGTGCGCGGCCACCCACTTGGTGGCGGCATAGGCCTGGTTGATCGCCACCGGGTACTGCGCTTCCGGCGAAGGCGTGTAGTTCACGAACACCGCCACCGCACCGGATTGCACCACCAGGTCTCGCACCAGCCGCTCGTGGGTCGGGAAGTCGCCGAGGATCCAGCCGCCGCCGTGGAAGAACATGAACACCGGCGGGTTGCCCTTCACGCCTTCCGGACGCACGATCGTGACCGGCACGCTCAGGCCGTCCTGTTCGATGGTGCGGTTCGACACCTCGATGCCCGACAGATCGACCTTCACGCTGTTCTGCGCACCCACCAGCACCTGCCGCGCCTTTTCCGGCGACAGGGTCTCGAGGCCCGGGCCCTTCTGGCTGTTGAGGGCGGCGAGGAAGCGGCTCGTGACCGCATCGGGCTGGTCGACCGGCGCGGCCGACGGGGTGTGCGAGCCGGCCGTGCCGGCGGCGAACGCGGAACTGGCGGCGGCAATCGCGACGGCAATCAGCAGCGGCTTGACGATCTTCATGATGGACTCCTGGGCAATGGGCCCGAATGGTTTGGCCTGGATGGCGGATTTCGATGCGGGGAGAAGCGAGCGCCGGCGATCAGACCAGCGTGAGCGTGACGTCGATGTTGCCGCGCGTCGCGTTCGAGTACGGGCAGACGATGTGCGCCTTCTCGATCAGTGCCTGGGCCGCTTCGCGCTCCATGCCGGGCAGCGAGATCTTCAGCTCGACCTCGATGCCGAAGCCGTTCGGGATCGCGCCGATGCCGACGCTGCCGTCGATCGCGACGTCGGCCGGGATCTTGATCTTGTCGCGCGCCGCGACGAACTTCATCGCGCCGAGGAAGCAGGCGCTGTAGCCGGCCGCGAACAGTTGTTCCGGGTTCGCGCCTTCGCCGCCGGCGCCGCCGAGCTCGCGCGGCGTGACCAGCTTGAAATCCAGCTTGCCTTCGGGCACCACGGCGCGGCCGTCGCGGCCACCGGTGGCGTGGGCATGGGCGCGGTACAGAACGTTTTCGATCGACATGACTGACTCCTGTTGGATGAATGAACCAGGCCGGGGCGGAACCCTTTCCGCCATCGCCGGCTGAACTGCCTGCCGCATCACTATCGACTACTAGATAGAGAACACGACTCAAAAAATGCAGACGTTTCCGTCTGCGCCGTTTCCTGCATTTTTTATCTATCAATAGATAGATAACCAGCTTCAATAAAAAGGCGGTGAGCCGCCTTTCGATCTTCTTACCTACCTCCGCCGCGTCAGGGCGCTTTCTTCCACGCCTTCTCGACTTCGTCCAGGCGCGCCTTCGACTTGAACAGCCGGCTCGCCAGCACCGCGCCCTGGAACGCGGCGTACAAGGTACGCGCCGCATGTTCGGGCTTGCCGCTGAACACCAGCGTGCCGTCGGCCGCGCCCTGCTCCAGCAGCGCCGCGAGCCATTGCTCGTTCGCGTTGAAGAACGCCTGCACCGCCTGCCGGACCGGCTCGGGCAGCGATTCGATATCCGCCGCCAGCATGCCGCACAGGCAGATCTGGTTGCCGTCGCCGAGCGTCTTGCCGAACAGCTTCGTGTAGCGGCTCAGCTTCTCGTCGGCCGGCAGCGAGGGGGAAATGGCAGCGACGCCGTTCATCACCGTCTCGCTGTACTCGCGCACCGCTTCGAGCACCAGGTCGTCCTTCGATGGAAAGTAGTAGTGGATGCTCGAGGTCTTCACCCCCACCCGCTCCGACAGATCGCGATAGCTGAACCCGTTGTAGCCGAGGAGCATGATCAGCTCGATGGCGTGTTCGAGAACCTGTTCGCGGACTGGCGTTTTCGTTTCCATGGGTCGTAATTTATCTACTGGAAGATAGAGAGTCAAGCGGTTTTTTGAAGAATCTTTGGGGGAAGCGAGATCCGCAACACAAGTCCGACCCATCCGCCGGCCAGCTCACGTCCGGTCGAAACCGCCGCCAGACTGGCTTCCTCGCCCCGGATCCGGCGCCGCACCACCTCCGCTATGCGCCCTCGCGCGCGGACGGCACCAACGGCGCCTGCTCCAGGATCGCCGCCGCCGCATCCTTCGCCAACAGGAACGCCGAAGTCTCCCCCGAGGCATGCGACAGCGCCAGGGCGCCCTGAAGCAACAGATTGAGCTGCTTGGCAAGGCGCTGCGGCCTGGCGAAACCGGCACGTTTGCAGAGCTCGAGAAACTTCACTTCACCGCGCGCACCGGCCGCGATACCGAGTTCGACGATGCCATCGTGCTTGCCCGCGTATTCCTGCGCCGCCTTCGTGCCCAGGCATCCGCGCGTCAACATCCGGCCCGTGATCTTGCGCACGTCGAAGAACTCGACGATCTGCTCCCGCGGGTCGCTGATATGCGCAACCGGATCGAACAGCGCATGCACGACGCCATTGCTGTAGAGCTGCAGCACGGCCTCGATCAGTTCTTCCTTCGACGGGAAGTACTTGTACAGCGTGCGCTTGGAAATGCCGCTGCCGGCCAGCGCAGCCTCCATCCCCGTCGCATGGAAGCCGGCCTCGTAGAAGCGATCGAACGCATATTTCACGATCTCGAGCTTCTTGCCCTCCATTTCGTCGCCCTGCTCCATTTCGTCATCCTCGTGAAGTCCAGGCGTACTTATAGCAAATTCAGTTGACAAAGTAAACGACACCGTTTACAAATGCGTCGATGTAAACTACTTCGTTTACTTTTGCCGTGCCAGCGTCGGGCTCGAAGTGTGAGTCGCTGAACAGGCTACCGCCCAACCACAAGGATCCAATACTCAATGACCGAGCTTCTGGAAAAGGTACTTCACGCACATGGCGGCCTGGACAACTGGCGCCGCGTCAACACGATCGACTTCCGGCTGACGTTGCGTGGGAGCGCTCTCGCATTCAAGCGGCAGCCACAAGGCCTGAGGAACGTGCTGGTCAAGATCGATGCCCGCCATCCGAGAACCCTGATCACGCCGTTTCCGTTCCCCGGCAGCCGAGGCGTGTTCGACGACGGCAGCGTCAGGATCGAGACCGATGCCGGCGTGCCGACGACCCTGCTCGACACGCCGCGCAAGTCGTTCGAGGCTCATGATCGGCAGTCGCCATGGAGCGAAAGCCAATTGCTCTATTTCATCGGCTACGCGCTGCGCAACTACATGACGATGCCGTTCCTGTTGGCAAGCGACGGCGTGCATTGCGAAGAAGTCGCGCCGCACGAGGAACACGGGGAAAGCTGGCGCGTGCTCGAGGTCCGGTTCCCGCCCGATATCCACGTTCACTGCCCGGAACAGAAGTTCTATTTCAACGATGCGGGCCATCTCGTGCGCAACGACTACGCACCCGAGGTCAGCCGTGGTACCGCCGCGCACTACACATTCGACCACCAGGACTTCGACGGTTTCATTTTCCCTACCCACCGGCGCGTGGTGCACCGCGAGCCGAGCGGCCGGACGCTGCTCACCGCGCCGTCCATCTTCCGACTCGATATCGAGTCGGTCGTCCTGTCCTGAAGATCGCTCACAACGCCCGACAGACGAATTCCCCAGGCAGCAACTATCCGGATATCAGGAGAAGCTCATGACGCTCTCGAACAGAATCGTATTGGTAAGCGGTGCGAATCGTGGCATCGGCGCCGCCATCGTGAAGGCATTGCTGGACACCGACGTGGCCAAGGTCTATGCCGCGGCGCGGGACTTGCAAGCACTGCCGCCGTTCGGTGATTCGCGCGTGGTTCCGCTGCAGATGGACATCACCAGCGACGCCTCGGTACAGGCAGCGGCCACCGCGGCGCATGACGTGGACGTCCTCGTCAACAACGCCGGCACGCTGGCCTTCGGCAACTACCTCGACAACGACTGGGAAAGCTTCGAGGACGACATGCGAACGAACTACTTCGGCACGCTGCGCGTCCTTCGGGCATTCACGCCTCGGTTCGTGGCGCGCCAAGCCGGCACCATCGCGAACATCTGCAGCGTGGTCGGCCTGTCGGCCGTGCCCCTGATGGCCGGCTACTCGGCCTCCAAGGCGGCCCTGCACTCGCTGACCCAATCGCTGCGCGGCTCGCTGGAAAAGCATCGCATCGCCGTGATCGGCATCTATCCCGGCCCGATCGAGACCGTGCTCGCCAGGGACGTACCGTATCCGGACAAGGCAACGCCCGAGCACGCCGCCGCCAACATCGTGAAGGGTATTGCCGAAGGGCAGGACTACATCTTCCCCGATCCGCTGGCGCGGCAAGTCGAACAACTGTGGTCGACCGACAACCGCAAGCTGGAACACGTCTCGCTGCACCTCGGCGCCTGACTATCACCGGTGTCGCGGCAGCCGTATTGACACTGGCATCCGCCGGCTGGATCGGCGGATGTCGATTCGCCCCAGACTTCGTCACGATGATGGCCTGTCGCGATGACGGCTGGTTCTGTTTCAACCTTCGCAGGACAAGCCCTTCATGATTACCCGCCGTTCCTTCACCACGAGTTTGCTCGCGGGCGCCGCAGCCATGGCCGCCTCCAGCGCAGCGTCGGCCAAACCACGATCCGCCGGGGCCGCCGGCGCGAACACAAGATCCTCGCTTGCCGGCAATCCGGCATTCCCAACCCGATATCGCACGGTGGATATCGACGGAACATCGGTCTTCTATCGCGAAGCCGGCGCACCAGGTGCGCCGGTCGTCCTGCTGCTGCCCGGCTGGCCATCCTCGTCGGCGATGTTCCGCGACCTGATCCGCGAGTTGTCCGCGAACTACCACGTCTTCGCGCCGGACTATCCCGGCTTCGGCAACAGCGAAGTTCCCGATCGCTCGCACGGCGCCTATACCTTCGATGCCCTGGGCGAAACCATCGGCAAGTTCGTCGACAAGGTCGGCATCGAGGAATATGCGCTGTACGCGACGGATTTCGGCGGCCTCGTCGGTTATCGCGTGATGCTGAAGACGCCAGGCCGGATGAAGGCCCTGATCGCGCAAAACAACCCGCTATTCCTGGGCGCCAGTCCTTGGTTCGGCCCGCTCCTGCCTTACTGGAAGGACGGCACGACGGAGAGCCGCGAACAGGTGAGGCAGCACTATCTGACGCTCGACGTGGTTCGCGACCTGTACACCACCGGCGTAAGCGACACCTCGCTGATCGATCCCGGGCTGTGGCAAGTCGATCATGCCTCGCTGCAACGCCCCGGCGCGGCGGACATTTCGCTCGACCTGCTCTACGACATTCGCACCAACGGCCCCGCGCTCAAGAATGCCCAGGACTATTTGCGCGCGCACCAGCCACCGACGCTGGTCGTGAGCGGCAAGAACGACATCCTGTTCCCCGCCGACAGCCAGTTGCGGTATCGCGAAGTGGTGCCCAAGGCCGAGATCCACCTGACCGATAGCGGCCACTGCGCGCTGGCCGACAAGAGCGAGGAGATCGCCCTACGCATGCAGGGGTTCCTCTCGCGCGTGCTCTAGCTCCACCTCGGCAACTCGCCATCGCGCCGCTGCCGTGCCTCGCGCCGAATCGACCACGCCGCCGGGCATGGCAAGCAACCCTAAGCAGCCTCACTGATTGGATTCGACATGACCATCGATCTGACTCGACGTGGCATTCTCGCCGCCGGCGCGGCCACGCTGATCGCACCCGTCGCCCTTCCCGCAACGCCGGCTCGCGCGGCTACCGCTTCCGCCTCCCGAAGTTCGTTGCTCGACAACGTACTGCAAGCGCACGGCGGACTGGCCGCCTGGCAAACCGTCAAGCGCATCGAGGCGCAAATCGTCGCCGGGGGGCCGGTGTTCCAGCTCAAGCAGTCGCCCGTCAACCTGCAGAACGTGACATTGCGAGCCGACCCGCGCGCCGTGAGCGTCGAAGTCTCGCCGTATCCGAAGCCAGGGTATCGCGGCATCTATACCCCGCAGCGCGTCTGGATCGAGGACGACAACGGCAGGGTGGTGGCGCAACGCAGCGGCGTCTTCCAGGTGCTGCAATCGCAGGCTCCCACCGATCCCTGGGATACGCTCGACGAGCTGTGCTTCATCGGCTACGCGACCTTCGAATACCTGACCTTGCCGTTCCTGCTGGCCGAACCCGATGTCCAGGTCCAGGAAGTCGCGCCGCACACCGAATACGGGTCGACGCCGTGGCGCGCCCTGCGCGCCGTGTTCCCGGTCCGCATCCCAACGCACAGCACGGTGCAGACCTTCTATTTCGACGATACGTTCCGGCTGCGCCGCTTCGATTTCCACGATATCGGCTCGGAAGCGGCGGCGTATTACTTCGATCCGGTCACGGTGCAGGGGATCACGTCCTACTCGCTGCTCCGGATCGTCGCGGACACGGCGCCTGCACCGCTGTTCTCCTCATCGACCAATGTGCTGGTCCAGTTCTCGAACATCCGATATCTCCAGACCTGAGCTCGTACGATCGGCGCGGCCTCGATCTCGAAGGCCGCGAACCGCTCAATCCATCGCCCGCCCGAAGATCCGCACCACCTCGTCCAGATGCCCGGCCATCGCGCGGCGCGCGGCACCGGCGTCGCGCGCGCGGATCGCATCGAGGATGGCGCGATGCTCCAGCTCCGAGCGATGCGGCATGTCGTTCGACATGTACAGCGACTGCAACCTCCGGAACATCGGATCGTATTTATGCGCGAGCAACTGCTTGATGATCAGGGCGTAGGCGGGATTGTCGCTGGCCTCGGCGATGCGGATATGGAACAGCCGATCGCCGGGATGAGTAAGCGAGCCGCTGCGGTTGTCTTCCTGGTTGCGCAGGAAGGCGGCGTGGATCGCCGCGATCTGCGCCTGCGAGCCGTGCTTCGCGGCCAGCGCCGCCGCTTCCGGCTCGATCAGCCGGCGCGCCTGCAGCAGCGCGAACGGCGGAATCTCGGTATCGAGGTCGAGCGCGATGCCGAGCTCGGGGTCCACCTCGACGATGCCCAACGGCGCGAGCCTCCTGTCCGGCGCATCGGGCAGCCCGGACGCGGCGGCACGCGCCGGCAGCGCAGCCGCCGTTGCGCCCGCCTCGGGCTGGCGCACCTTCACGCCGTCGCCCACGCGCACGCTGACGCGCCCGCTCACCTCGAGCGCGATCAGCGCCTCGCGCACCGAGGTGCGCGACACGCCGAACTGCTCGGCCAGCTCGCGCTCGGGCGGCAGGTAGCTGCCCGGCGGAAAATCGCCGGCCTCGATCAGGGCGCCGAGCTTGTCGGCGATCTGCTGGTAGAGGCGACGGTTCTGGATCGGCTGGATGGACATGCCTGGGCCTTGCTGGGCGGTTTCGTTCCGAAACGTCGCGTGCCGCCGCATCGGCGTGCCGCCCGATGCAACGACGACGCGATACGCGGGTTCAGTCGTACAGCGCCGCGGCGATCTTCGGATCGTCGATATTGCCCTTGTCGTACCAGTAGAAGCCGGTATCGATCACCTTCGGCAGCTTCTCGCCCTTGATCGCCTTGACCGCCGCCTCGACCGTCTTGTAGCCGATGCCGACCGGGTTTTGCGTGATCGCGCCGGCCATCAGCCCGCTGCGGATCGCGTCCTTCTGCTGCTTGCCCGAGTCGTAGCCGACGATCACCACCTTGCGCTTCATCTCGCGCACGCCGTTCACCACGCCGATCGCCGAGCCTTCATTGGTGCCGAACAGGCCCTTGAGCTTCGGATAGGCCTGCAGGATCGACTTGGTCACCTCGGTCGACTTCAGCTGGTCGCCCTCGCCGTATTGCACGGTGACGATCTGCACCTTCGGGTGCGCCGCCTTCATGCGCTCCAGGAAGCCGTCGCGCCGGTCGATGCCGGTGCGGCTGGTCTGGTCGTGCGCGACCACCGCCACCTCGCCCTCGTCGCCGATCAGCGCGGCGAGCTTGTCGGCGGCAAGCGCCGCGGCGGCCTTGTTGTTGGTGGCGGCGGTGGTGACCGGGATGTCGCTGTCGACGCCCGAGTCGAAGGCGATCACCGGGATCTTCTGGGCCTGGGCCTTCTTCAGCAGCGGCAGCGCGGCCTTGCTGTCGAGCGCCGCGAAGCCGAGCGCGGCCGGCTTCTTGGCGATCGCGGCCGACAGCATGTCGATCTGCTTGTCCACCATCGCCTCGGTCTCGGGCCCCTCGAAGCTCACCTTCACCTTGTAGTCGGCGGCGGCCTGCATCGCGCCGGCCTTCACGGCCTGCCAGAACTGATGCTGGAAGCCCTTCGAGATCAGCGGGATATAGGTTTCCTGCGCCTGCGCGCCGGCCGCGAGGCCGACCGCGAACGTCATGCCCACCACCGCATTCAACAGCTTGCTCCTGATCACTTCGCGTCTCCTTTTTTCGTATCGAGTGGGATGCCGGCCGGAACCGGCGGTGAAGCGCATGCCCGCGCGCGTCAGCGGCGCCGACGACGCAGGATGTCGACGTAGACGGCCAGGATGATGATCACGCCCGTCACGACGGTCTGCCACTCCTGCGCCACCGACATGATGCGCAGGCCGTTGGTCAGCACGCTCATGATGAACGCGCCGATGATGGTGCCGAGGATGCTGCCCGCGCCGCCCGACAGCGAGGTGCCGCCGATCACCACGGCGGCGATCGCGTCGAGCTCGTAGCCCTGGCCGAGCGCCGGCTGGGCGGAATTGAGGCGCGAGGCGATCAGCAGCCCGGCGATCCCGCATACCGCGCCGCTGAAGGTATAGACGGCGATCTTCCAGGCGTCCACGTTCACGCCCGACAGCCGCAGCGCCTCCTCGTTGCTGCCGAGCGCGAAGGTGTAGCGGCCGAACAGGGTCTTGTTGAGCACGATCGAGGCGCCGATCGCGACCAGGAACAGGATCAGCACCGCGTTGGGGATCGGCAGCGCCGGGATCAGGTTGCCGATCAGCGAATCCTGCGCGATCGCGGTAAAGCCGGGCGTGTCGTTGAAGTAGATCGGGCGCGTGCCCGAGATCACCAGCGACAGGCCCTTGAGCAGCATCATCATGCCCAGCGTGGCGATGAAGGGCGGCACCTTCATCTTCGCGATCACGAAGCCCGACACGCAGCCGGACAGCGCGCCGAACAGCAGCGCGGCCAGGATCCCGAGCGGCAGCGGCATGCCCCAGTTGGTCAGCACCACGCCGGCCATCACCGCGCAGAAGGTCATCAGGGTGCCGACCGAGAGGTCGATGCCGGAGGTGATGATCACGTAGGTGCAGGCCACCGCGAGCACGCCGTTCACGGCGGTCGCCTGCAGGATCGACACCAGGTTGTCGACCTCCAGGAAGTTCGAGGAGGCGATGCTGAAGAACACGATCAGCAGCAGCAGGCTGGCGAAGGCCAGCAGCTTCTGGCGCGCGGCCGGATTGAAGAAGCGGGCCCGCAGGCTGGAGGCGGTGGCGGGCGTCTCGCCGGAAGCGAGGGGCGGGACGGGATGCGTATCGTTGGACATGATGGCTTTGGGCGTCTGGGTCGGCTGGGTCAGGACAGGACGGTCGATTCGCGCTGCGTGGCGAGCTGCATGATCTTTTCCTGCGTGGCCTCGGCCGCGCTCAGCTCGCCCGTGACGCGGCCCTCGCACATCACCAGGATGCGGTGGCTCATGCGCAGCACCTCGGGCAGTTCGGAGGAGATCATCACGATCGCCTTGCCGGCGGCGGCCAGCGCATCGAGCAGCTTGTAGATCTCGCTCTTGGCGCCGACGTCGATGCCGCGCGTCGGCTCGTCGAAAAACAGGATGTCGCAATCGCGCAGCAGCCATTTCGCGATCACGATCTTCTGCTGGTTGCCGCCCGACAGCAGCCGCGCCGGCTGCGTGACCGAGGGCGTGCGAATCGCCAGTTGGCGCACGTAGCCCTGCGCGGTGTCACGCATCTTGCGCGCGTCGAGGAACAGGCCGCGGCGCAGGAAGCGGCGCATGCTCGACAGCGCGATGTTGTTCTGCACGTCCAGGCCCACTGCCAGCCCGAAATGCTTGCGATCCTCGGACAGGTAGCCGATGCCGAACTTCACCGCGTCGGCCGGCGTGCGGATCGTCACCGCGCGGCCATGCACGCGGATCTCGCCCGCGTCGATCGGGTCCGCGCCGAACACGGCGCGGGCCACTTCCGTGCGGCCCGCGCCCATCAGCCCGGCGAAGCCGAGGATCTCGCCGCGCCGCAGCGTGAAGCCGACCTCGCGGATCGCCCGGCCGCGCGACAGGCCGCGCACTTCCAGCGCGACCTCGTTGGCCGAGGTATCGGGCGGCGTGCGCGATTCCGTTTCGAGCTGGCGGCCGACCATCATCGAGATAATGCTGTCCATCGAGGTGCCGGCCATCGGCACGGTGGCCACGTACTTGCCGTCGCGCATCACCGTCACGCGATCGGCGATCTGGCGCAGCTCGTCCATCTTGTGCGAGATGTAGACGATGCCCACGCCGTTGGCGAGCAGGTCGCGGATGATGCGGAACAGCTCGGCGATCTCGGCGTTGTTGAGCGCGGCGGTGGGCTCGTCCATGATCAGCACGCGCGAGTCGAAGGACAGCGCCTTGGCGATCTCCACCATCTGCTGTTTCGCCACCGTCAGTTGCCCCACCGGCGTGCGCGGGTCGAGATCGAGGCGCATGCGCGCGAAGATCGCCGCGGCGTCGCGATTGAGCCGCTCCTCGTCGACGAACACGCCCAGGCGGCCGCGCGGCTCGCGGCCGATGAAGATGTTCTGCGCCACGCTCAGGTGGTTCATCAGGTTCAGCTCCTGATGAATGATGCCGATGCCGAGCGCCTGCGCGGTGCGCGGATCGGCGATCTCCACCGCGCGGCCGTCCATGCGGATCTCGCCCTCGTCCTTCTGGTAGACGCCGGCCAGGATCTTCATCAGGGTCGACTTGCCCGCGCCGTTCTCGCCCATCAGCGCATGCACCTCGCCGGCGCGCAGGTCGAAGCGGCAGTCGTCGAGCGCCAGCACGCCGGGGAAGCGCTTGCTGATGCCGCTCAGCGCGATCAGGGGCGCGCGTTCGGCGCCGGAGTTCGATTCGGTTGGCATGGGTTCCGGGTTCCGCTGCATTCAGCTGATCGCGCGATCGAGGTGGGTGTAACCGCCATCGACGAACAACCACTGGCCGGTGGTATGCGAGGCGCGCTCCGACAACAGGAACACGGCCGTATCGGCGATTTCCCCGGCCGTGGTGAAGCGCCTGCCGAGCGGCACCTTGCCGGCGATGTCGTCGAGCTTGGCTTGCGGATCGTCGAAGCCGGCGATCCAGTCGCGATACAGCGGCGTCATCACCTCGGCCGGAATCACCGCGTTCACGCGCACGCCGTCCTCGCGCAGCGCCACCGCCCATTCGCGCGTCAGCGAGAGCTGCGCGCCCTTCGAGGCGCAGTAGCCGCTGGTATTGCCCTGCCCGGTGACGGCCGTCTTCGACGAGACGTTGACGATCGCGCCGCGCGCCGCCTTCAGGTGCGGCACGCAGTGATGCGCCATCACGTAGTAGTGGATCAGGTTGCGTTCGAGCGAGGCGACGAAGGCCGCGCGCCCCGCGTCGAGGCCGATGCTGTCGTTGATGCCGGCATTGTTGACGAGGCCGTCGAGGCGGCCGAAACGGGCGACGGCCTGCGCCACCGCCTCGCGGCATTGCGCGTCGTCCTGCAGCTCGACCGCGAAGAAGGCCGCGCGCGGCTGCTTGCCCACGAGTTCCTGCCAGAACGCGTCGTCCGGCGCCTGGCGCGCGAACACCACGGGAATCGCGCCCTCGCCGGCCAGCCGCATCGAAATCGCCGCGCCGATGCCCGACGCGCCGCCGGTCACGATCACGACCCTGTCCTGCAGATTCAAATCCACTTCGCGTCTCCGTCGTTCGTGTTCTGCCGGCCTCGATGGGCGGGCCGTATCCTCAGCCTCGGAACCGGTACTGCTCCAGCGATTCGGGTTTCATCTCGATCGAGAAGCCGGGCGCGCTCGGCGGCATGTAGGCCGCGTCGCGCACCACGCAGGGCTCGACGAAATGCTCGTGAAGATGGTCGACATACTCGATCACGCGGCCCTCGCGCGTGCCGGCGATCGCGACGTAGTCGATCATCGCCAGGTGCTGCACGTATTCGCACAGGCCCACGCCGCCCGCGTGCGGGCATACCGGCAAGCCGTATTTCGCGGCCATCAGCATCACCGCCAGGATCTCGTTGACGCCGCCGAGCCGGCAGGCATCGATCTGCACCACGTCGATCGCGCCGCGCGCGATGAACTGCTTGAACAGCACGCGGTTCTGGCACATCTCGCCGGTGGCCACCTGCACCGGGCCGATCGCCTCGCGGATCTTGCGATGCCCTTCCACGTCGTCGGGGCTGGTGGGTTCCTCGATGAACCAGGGCTTGGCGAAGGCCAGCTCGCGCACCCAGTCGATCGCCTCGTCCACTTCCCAGACCTGGTTCGCGTCGATCATCAGCTTGCGATCGGGGCCGATCACCTCGCGCGCGATCGTCACGCGGCGGATGTCGTCCTCCAGGTTCGCGCCCACCTTCAGCTTCACGTGGTTGAAGCCGGCGTCGATCGCTTCATGGCAGAGCCGGCGCAGCTTGTCGTCGCTGTAGCCGAGCCAGCCGGCCGAGGTGGTGTAGCAGGCGTAACCCTCGCGTTCGAGCGTGGCGATCCGCTCGGCCTTGCCGGGCGCCTGCTTGCGCAGCAGTGCCAGCGCCTCGTCCTGCGTCAGGCAATCGGTCAGGTAGCGGAAGTCGATGGCGCGCACCAATTGCTCGGGCGTCAGGTCGGCCACCAGGCGCCACAAGGGCTTGCCCTCGGCCTTGGCCCACAAGTCCCAGGCGGCGTTGACCACCGCGCCGGTGGCCAGGTGGATCGCCCCCTTGTCCGGGCCGATCCAGCGCAGTTGGCTGTCCGAGGTCACGTGGCGCCAGAAGCGGCCCATGTCCTCGCGAATCCAGTCCAGGTCGAGACCCACCACCAGATGGCGCATCGCCTCGATGGCCGCGCAGCAGATCTCGTTGCCGCGGCCGATCGTGAAGGTCAGCCCGTGCCCTTCCAGGCCGTCGCGATCGGTTTCGAGCACGACGTAGGCGGCCGAATAATCGGGATCCGGATTCATCGCGTCGGAGCCGTCGAGCTGGCGTGAAGTCGGAAAGCGCACGTCGAGGACGCGCATCGATCGAATGATAGGCATGACTAATTGTCTGAGAAAAGAAACAGGCTTGCGTGATGCGCGGATGGACAGGCAGCCGATGTCCGGCGCGCAATTGGCACAAAGGACAAAAGGTCCATCCAATGATAGTGAGCGACCCGGCGTTTGTCACGGAAAGCGAACGCAGGGTTTTCCTGGGCGTGTGATGACAGGTCCTGTCACGCCGAGGACATCGACGGCCGGCGAGCGACGGCCGAAAAAAACCCGGCCGGAGCCGGGTTGTCTGGTGCGATGCGTCAAGCGATTGGCGGGTTCGGCGATGCGCGCCTGGCTATCGCGTCAGGCGCGCCGCGCTAGCCGCGGCCAGCGCCGGGGGGACGGTTGCCGCCCCCGCCCGGCGGCCTGCCACCCTGGCCGGGTGGGCGAGCGCCATGGCCCGGCGGAC
>NZ_VWWC01000393.1:0-1021 GCF_011753175.1 Burkholderia sp. Cy-637
TCGCGGGCCTGCTGCTGCGCGCCGCCTCGGGCAATCCGGTATCGCCCTGGCTCGCCGCGGCGGTCGGCTACCAGCAGCTCTATACGCGCGACACGCTCGAATACGCGAGGCTCGATGCGAATGAAGCGGCCGATGCGATCGCCGAGATTCGCGCGCGCGACCACCTCGACCTGCGCGTGCCCGACCTCAGCGATGCAGGGCTGCAACTGCGCGCCGTGCAGCGCCTGGCATTCCGCGGCCGGCCGCTGATACAGCTGGTCTACCTGCCGCGTCGCGGCGGCCCGGTCGCGCTGTGCGTGATCGCCGAGTCGAAACCTGACCTGGCGGTCAGCGAACGTGCCATCAACCGGATGCGTGTGGTAACGTGGCGCCGCGCCGCGCTCGGCTATGCGCTGATCGGTGCGCCGAACGACGCGCCCGGCGACGTCGACCTCGGCGCGCTGGGCCGGCGCCTCGCCGCGGAACCCGCCACGCCCGCGCCTGCCGCGTCCTCCGCGCCGCCCTCCGGCGAGCATGTGCCGCGAGGCCGGGCCGACTCGTGACGAGGGCTAATAGAGAGAACGACGGAGCGAGCACCGGGGCAAACCCGGTGGCGAACGTGAACAAATGAAAAAAGTGGGCGCGATTCCAGAACAACGCCGCGCGCCGAGCTTATGCTTCACCGAAAATGCGGTGCCGATCGGACCGTCGGCACCCGGCATGGAACAGATCGATCCCTGCCCATTCGATTAGAACGACATAGATTGATGAAACCGGACGATATCCAGTTACTGGCTTACGTGGACGGCAAGCTGCCCTTGCCCGAGCGTGCCGCGATCGACCAGGCGATGCGGGCCTCGCCCGCGCTGGCCGGCCAGGTCGCGCTGCTGCGCGCCTCGGCGCTGCCCTACCGCGATGCCTTCGCCACCCAGGCCTTGCCGCCGATGCCGGCGGGTCTCGCGCACAAGCTCGAGCAGCTCGCGCAGGAGCACGCCGCGGCACCCGCCTTCACGGCCCCGCCCGGCGCCAACGACCCGGCCAT
>NZ_VWWC01000394.1:0-984 GCF_011753175.1 Burkholderia sp. Cy-637
TCTCGGCGCCGCCGGGCGCGAGCATGGCCGGCGCGCCGGGGGAAAGGGACGAAGCCGCGCGATCGGGCCAGGCGACGATCGCCAGCGCCGGATGGGCATCGAGGTCGAGTTCGACGAACACCGGCCGCGGCGCGCCGCCGGGTGCGGCCACCGACAACTCGATCACGGCCGGATCGCGCGCGCCGCTTCGCGCGGGCAAGCCGGCCAGCGGCTCGGCGCGCAGCAGCGCGGCGCCGTTGGCGGCCTGCACGGCGGGGCCCAGGCGCGTGTCGTGCACGGTCTGCGAGAGGCGCGCGAGGCTGGTGTCGATGCGGCGCGGCACGGCGCGCGCGATCGGCGCGGCGGGAGGCACGGCATCGACCTCGGCAGGCGCTTCGCCGCCCGCCGCTTGATCATCGGGCTGTTGCCGCTGCCACGAAGCCTCGACCTGCGCCCCCGCCGTCCCGAACGCGCCGGGCACGGGCGCGCCCGCCGCGCGAGCGGAAGGATCGCTCGCGTCGTCGTCGCTGTCCGTCGCGCTGAGAAGGATGTCGGCCATGCGGGGGAAAGGGTTACCAGACGGTGAGTTCGATGTCGCGGACTTCGCCCCAGGCGCGCAGCGTATCGGCGAGTTCGCGCTGGAGCATCGTGCTGTGCGTCAAGAGTAAGTCCCGGGCGGCCGGGTCCTGCGCATCGAACCGAAGCCGGAGACTGAAACGCGAAAGCGACAGAGACAGCCTGGTATGCGGCAGCAGCGCGGGATCCAGCGTCATCTGCGCCTCCCAGTTGCCGGCATTTGCGATCGCAGGATCGCCACAGAAGGCGGCGATCTCGCGCGTCAGCACGCCCAGCACCTGCAGGTACTGCTGCTGCTGCATGTAGACGGCCGACACCACCGGCACGGCGGCGCGCTCCACGCGGGCCGACAAGGTGTCGAGATCCTCGGCCGCCGCGCCCGCCGCCAGCGGCAGGGCCGCGGCCGGCTCGGGCAGCGCCTCCTCGACA
>NZ_VWWC01000395.1:0-1079 GCF_011753175.1 Burkholderia sp. Cy-637
GAAGCCGGACGCATCTCGCTGTGGCCGCGTTCAGAACACCTCGAATGAGCACCAGTCGGGCACAAACCCCTCGAAGATAAAAAAGTCTTCGATATACGCAAGTCCAAGCTTTTCCAAAGATTTCATACATTCGTCGGCCGCATCGCCTCCAAAAAAAGGACCAAGTGATACCAGATTGTCAGATTCGTCAAAATATCTACCAAGATTGAATTCGGTCATGACCGTTGACAGGTCGACGTTCTTGGCCGAAAGTGCGGCCCGCCGGACAACAATTCCGAAATCCCGGGATACTTTCATCGATGTGGAGCTTGAGTGAATGAGTCGCCACGATTGTCGGCGATCTATGTGTCGAGGTCGAGTGTCTGAAACTGGCCGGCCTGCGATGGTCGCGCCCCATAGGATGGCGGCTGACCGTGTTCGACCCTGAGCCGACCTTCGCTTTTTGCCACAACAGCGGACGTACAGATGCCTGCGTTTAGCGGACTAGATTACCTTTCGTCGCCGTCCGAGCCACTCGATGCTGAATTGGAATAGCAGCCACGCACCAAACCAAGCGGCCCCGATGCTGCGCATTCTCGATTGCATGTGCTGGATGCCGGTGACGTTTTCGTCAATTACTTGCTGCGTCAGTCGATATACCTCGACACCGGAAATCACTAAACGAGCAGGATGATTGCCGCAAAATTCTGCCTGCACGGGTTCTCCCGTATGCCCCTTGACTAGAGTCCGGGAAAAAGGCGCGCACCCTCCCTTGAAGCACTTTGAGACCAAGGTCGTAATTCCATTGCCATCTCGTACAAAATAAGAGTCTTGGACTTGGCTTATGTGACCGATTACCGTCTGGCTTGGCATCACATTTCCAGATGCATCAACATTGCACATATCAGCCAGCTTGGCCGGGGGCATGGGAACGGTCCCGGGAGACCATTGCGCCATCGTCAACAACCCTCCGCAAGCTATTGCAATGCTGAGCGGACGTAATTTTTTGGCTTCGAATTTTGTTGCCATATCGCTCCAGCGCCATATACCGGTTCAAGAATTGTTACCGATCTGGCAGTCTGTGTCGAACGGCCGGTTCT
>NZ_VWWC01000396.1:0-1072 GCF_011753175.1 Burkholderia sp. Cy-637
CCCTACACGGCGCTCTTCCGACCTGCCGGCACCGGCGCCCGCAGCGGGTGGCCGTGCCAGCCACGCCTCGCCGTCGGTGCGCAAGTTCGCGCGCGAACTCGGCGTGGACGTCGGCGGCGTGGCGGGCAGCGGCCCGAAGGGCCGTATCACCAAGGAGGACATTACTGCCTTCGTGAAGGGCGTGATGTCGGGCCAGCGCGCGGCACCGGCTGCCGCGGCTGCACCGGCCGCGGCCGGCGGCGGCGAGCTGAACCTGCTGCCGTGGCCGAAGATCGACTTCACCAAGTTCGGTCCGATCGAAGCCCAGCCGCTGTCGCGCATCAAGAAGATCTCGGGCGCGAACCTGCATCGCAACTGGGTGATGATCCCGCACGTCACGAACAACGACGAGGCCGACATCACCGAGCTCGAGGCGTTGCGCGTCCAGCTCAACAAGGAAAACGAGAAGTCGGGCATCAAGTTCACGATGCTGGCCTTCGTGATCAAGGCCGTGGTCGCGGCGCTCAAGAAGTTCCCGACCTTCAACGCGAGCCTGGACGGCGACAACCTGATCCTCAAGCAGTACTACCACATCGGTTTCGCCGCCGACACGCCGAACGGCCTGGTCGTGCCGGTGATCCGCGATGCGGACAAGAAGGGCCTGGCCGACATCGCCAAGGAAATGGCGGACCTGTCGAAGGCGGCGCGCGACGGCAAGCTCAAGCCCGACCAGATGCAGGGCGGCTGCTTCTCGATCTCCTCGCTGGGCGGCATCGGCGGCACGCATTTCACGCCGATCGTCAACGCCCCGGAAGTCGCGATCCTGGGCCTGTCGCGCGGCGCGATGAAGCCGGTGTGGGACGGCAAGCAGTTCGTGCCGCGTCTCACGCTGCCGATGTCGCTGTCGTACGACCATCGCGTGATCGACGGCGCGGCGGCCGCGCGCTTCAATGCGTATCTCGCGCAGATCCTCGGCGACTTCCGCCGCGTGATTCTCTGATGCCTGACGGCATCCCGGTGCCGGTTCGACGTGGCGCGCCCGGCGCGCCGCGCGGCCGGCACGGCGCGCGCGACGTCCGCCTTGCCGGCGGCG
>NZ_VWWC01000397.1:0-1039 GCF_011753175.1 Burkholderia sp. Cy-637
GGCCCCGCCGGGGGCACGCCCGAGGCGGCCGAGTAGGCGTCGCTGAGATCGGCGATCAGCGCGGCGAAGCTCATCGCCAGCCCCTCGGGCCGCGCGCCGTCGGCGGTGATGCGTCCCTCCAGCGTGCGGGCGTCCTGGCCGAGCGCCTCGTAGCCGTAGGAGAGCGCCGCGCCCGCCAGCCGGTGCAGGGCGATGGCCAGCACCGCGCGCGGCCGGTCGCCGTCGGCGCTGGCCGCCAAGCTGTTCCATTCGCTCCAGGCACTGACCAGTTCGTCTCGGCGCGCCACCAGCCCGGCCGTGAAACGCGCGCGCAGCAGGGCAAGCTGGCGTTCGAAATCAGGAGGATTGTCCGGCGCGTTTATCACGGGCGTAGTCCCAGTAGATCTTCAGGTGTTCGGGCAGGGTCATGGGGTCGAACGGTTTCACGATCACGCCGGTGGCGCCGTGCTCGAGCAGCGCCTCGATCTCGTCGGGCAAGGCGCGCGCCGACATCAGCACGATCGGCGTGTCGCGCAGCGCCGGTTTCTCGCGCAGCGCGCGCATCGTGTCGGGGCCGCTCAGGGTCGGCATCATCACGTCGAGCAGGATCAGGTCCGGCGCGAAGGCGTCGACCTCGGCCAGCGCGTCGGTGCCGTCCGGACACAGCCGGACCTCGTAGCCGCCGACCGCGCCGAGGCTGAATTCCAGGATCGCCCGGATGTCCGGGTCGTCCTCGGCGCAGAGCACCTTGTGCAGCGTGGAGCTCATCGATGGGGTCCTCCGTCGGGATGGGCGATGCGCCGCGCGGCACGCAGCAACGCATCGTCGTCGGTGCCGCGCTTGGGCAGCCGGTCGGCCGCGAGCGCCGGCGCGGCGGCCGAAACGTCGTCAGTGTAGAGCAGGATCGGCGCCGGGCCGGCGATTTCTCGCAGCCGCCGCGCCAGCGCTTCCGGCGCGTCGCGCCCGCGCGACGGATCGGCGACCAGCAGCGCCGGCGCGGTCACGGCGGCGGCACCGAGTTCCTCGGCGCTGGCCGCGGCGAGCGTGGCGAATCGGGGCG
>NZ_VWWC01000398.1:0-911 GCF_011753175.1 Burkholderia sp. Cy-637
GGCCGCGGCCGGGGCGCTGGCGGCAGCCGCGCGCGAACAGGGCTGGGGCGTGCTCGACGCGACCAACCGCGCCAAGCTGCAGATCCGCGGCGTGCGCGCCGGCCACGAGACGGCGCTGGCCGCCGCCCTGATCGAGGCGGGGCTGGGCCCGCGCGAGGACGACACCACGAACCCCGGCAGCCGTGCAGGCCAGCGGCCGGATCTCGCCGCCGCCGCGCTGCGCGACGACGTCCGCAACGTGATGCTGAGCCCTGCCGCCGGCCGCGATCCGGCCGCGCTGGCGGACACGCGCGCGCTCGGCGCCGCCCTGCTCGACCGGCTGCAGGGCGAACCGCGTTTTGCCGCGCTGTCGCCGAAATGCTCGCTGTCGATCGACGGCGGCGAAGCCCTGGCCGAACTCGCGCACCCGCACGACCTTTGGTTCTCGGCCTATCGCGATGCGAGCGGCGCCCTGCGCTACGCGTTCGGGCTGGCCGGCCATGCGCCGGTGGCGGCCGACGATCCGCCGGCGCTGGCCTCGGTCGCGCCCGAACAGGTGGTGGACTGCGCGCACGCGCTGCTGCTGGCCTTCCTCGAACTGGCGCCGAAGGAGGCCAGGCGAATCCGCGACGCGCTCGCGAGCCTGGGCCCCGAGCAGTTGCTCGCGCACGCCGCCGCGCGGCTGGCGCCTGCCCCGCGGCACGACGCGGCGCTCAGGCAATGGCGCCGCGCGCCGGCCGATCTCGCCCGTCGCTTCGGCATCCACAACGAAATGAACACCGCCACGCGCCAGGTCGGCGGCCAGGTTCCGCTCGGCCGGCTCGACGCGGCGACGCTCGAGGCGCTGGCGGCACTCGCCGAGCGCGACGGCGACGGCACGCTGCGCTTCACGCCCTGGCAAGGCGTGCTGCTGCCGGCAGCAGCACGCCTTG
>NZ_VWWC01000399.1:0-985 GCF_011753175.1 Burkholderia sp. Cy-637
GCCGCCCCGCATGCCGGCGCGAGCCGGGCGCGGGCGGCCTTGCCGGACCACCGGCGGGCTCGCCGCGCGAGAGAGGTCGATAATATCCGGATCGCGGCCGCCATCTTCGGTAAACTTGCGCCACCGAGCCGGCGCCATCCGCGCCGCGCTCCCCGAACCAGACGATCCCTCTTTCTGCCGCACGCCGCCCGTCATGACCCAGGACAGCCGCTTTCCGAACCTCTTCATCCTCGATCACCCGCTGATCCAGCACAAGCTCACGCACATGCGCGACAAGGACACGTCCACGCGCACCTTCCGCGAGCTGCTGCGCGAGATCACGATGCTGATGGGCTACGAGATCACCCGCAACCTGCCGATCACCACCAAACGGGTCGAAACCCCGCTGGTCGAGATCGACGCGCCGGTGATCGCCGGCAAGAAGCTGGCGATCGTGCCGGTGCTGCGCGCCGGCATCGGCATGTCCGACGGCCTGCTCGACCTGGTGCCCTCGGCGCGCGTGGGCCATATCGGCGTGTTCCGCGCCGACGACCACCGCCCGGTGGAATACCTGGTGCGCCTGCCCGACCTGGAGGACCGCAACTTCATCCTGTGCGACCCGATGATCGCCACCGGCTACTCGGCGGTGCACGCGGTGGACGTGCTCAAGCGCCGCAACGTGCCCGGCGAGCGGATCTCGTTCCTGGCCCTGGTGGCCGCGCCCGAGGGCATCGAGGTGTTCCGCCAGGCGCATCCGGACGTGAAGGTCTATGTCGCCTCGCTCGATTCGCACCTGAACGAGCACGCCTACATCATCCCGGGCCTGGGCGACGCCGGCGACCGCCTGTTCGGCACCAAGAACTAGGCGCATCGCCCTTGCCCGCCGTCCCGTCCCGCCGCGCGGCGGGACAAGAGCAAGGGACAAGCCCGGCGGCCGAGCGCGCCGCCTCGCCATCCTCCTCGCGCCGCCCCGCCCCGCATCCAGGGCGCCGCAGCCGACGCCGCC
>NZ_VWWC01000400.1:0-889 GCF_011753175.1 Burkholderia sp. Cy-637
TTCGCCGGCGCGCATCGGCGTGGCCGCCGGGCCCGTCAGGTGCCGGCGCAGCAGCGCCAGCTCGGGCTCGGCCAGCATCGGCAGCTCGCCGACGCGGGCCGAGTCGCCGGCCTCGCTCAATGCAGCCAGCAGCCGCGCGAAGTTGGCGGCCAGGCGCGCGATCATCAGCGCGGCATGGCGTTCGGCGCGATAGGCGATCGCCCCGGCCAGTTCGCCGCCGTCCTCGCAAAGCTGGAACGTCAGGTCGAACGGCGCGCGCACATGGCCGGTCTCGCAGGAGGCCAGCATGCTGTCGCCGAGCGCCAGGCGCCCGCCCGCGCTACCCAGCGCGAACGGCGCGAGGCGTTCTCCTTCGGCCGCATCGACAGCCGCATCACCGGCCGACAGCGCCGGGCGGCCGGCGCCCGGCGCCAGCAGCGAGATCACGGTCTGCACCAGCGGGCCGGTCGCGCCCAGCGCATCGGCCAGCACCGGCAGCGGCAAGGCCTGGTCGCGCAGCCCGTCGACGATCGCGGCCTTGACCTGCCGCAGCCAGGCGCCGATCGGCTGGCCGTCGTCGAGCGCGACGCGAATCGGCAGCACGTTGGCGAAATAGCCGATGGTGTTCGCGTCGGCCTGCTCGCGCGCATGCGCCGGCATGCCGAGCACCACCTCGCGCTGCGCCGCGTAGCGACCCAGCAGCAGCGCGCCGGCCGCGAACAGCAGTTGATAGACGCTCAGGCCGTGACGGCCGGCCAGCGCGGAGAGCGCGCCGGTGGTGGCCGTGTCGATGCGGAAACGATGCTGGCCCGCGCCGGCCTCGCCGGCGCGCGAGGGCGCCACCGTCGCCGGGAAGGCGGAACGCTCGGGCATGCCGGCCAGCCGGCCGCGCCAGGCTTCGAGCGCACGC
>NZ_VWWC01000401.1:0-924 GCF_011753175.1 Burkholderia sp. Cy-637
TTAGAGCCGCCGGCCCGGCGGGCGCAGCGCGCGCCGGGCCGGCGGCTCTACAAGAAGATCGATTCGACCTTGCGCGGCAACTGGGCCGCCGAAGTGGCCGCGCTTGCCGCGCTGGCCGGCCCGGCCATCGTGGCGCCGGCGTTTCCGGCCACCGGCCGCGGCGTGATCGATGGCCGCGTGCTGGTGCGCGGCGTGCCGCTCGAGGACACCGAAACCTGGCAGCTCGAACATGCGGGGCGCGACGCCGCGCTGCGCGCGCTGCTCGAGGACGCGGGCCTGCGGGTCGAGCAGGTCGGGCTCGAGGTGCTGCGCGGCGATCCGCAGCGCATCGTCGCGATGCTGGCCGCGGCGGCCGCCGAGGGCGGGCGCGCGATCGTGGTCGACGCCGAGACGAGCGAGGACCTGGCACGGCTGGCGCGCCTCACGGCCGCGCTCGACACGCCGTTCTTCTGGGTCGGCTCGGGCGGGCTGTCGCGCGAGCTGGCGGCCTTGTCCGAGCTGTTCGAAGCCGATGCCGCGGCCGGCTCCGAATCCGCATCGGAAGCCGAATCCGAAGCCCGATCCGCCGAGGCGGCGAGCGTCGTCGCCCGGGGCCCGCTGCTGACCCTGGTCGGCAGCCTCTCGGCGATTTCCGAGCGCCAGTGCGCGCTGCTGCGTGCCGAGGCCGGCATCGCCGAGTTCATCGTGCCGCCGGCGGTGCTGCGCGAGGGCGCGACGCACGCGCAATGGCCCGCCTGGCACGAGCGGATCGGCGCCTGCCTGCGCGGCCGGCAGGACGCGATCGTGCGTATCGGCCGCGACGCGGCCTTCGATCCCGCCGAGGGCGCGCTGCTCTCCGGCGCGCTGGCGGCCCTGGTGGCGCCGCACGTCGAGGGCCTGGGCGGCCTGATCGTGACCGGCGGCGAGACCGCCCGCGCGATGCTG
>NZ_VWWC01000402.1:0-992 GCF_011753175.1 Burkholderia sp. Cy-637
CGCTCCGCCGTCAGTTCGGGACGATTCAGGTAGCCACGCGCCAGACCCGCTCCGCCAACGCAGAGTTCGCCTGCCACGCCAATCGGCAAGGGCTTCAGGTTTGCATCCACCACATAGGCGGACAGATCAGGGATCGGTCGGCCGATACAGGCCGCGTGGCCGCCTTCGGCAGTCAACGGCCAATAGGTCACGTGGACCGTGGTTTCCGTGATCCCGTACATGTTGATCAACTGGCAGGCGCCGTTACGCGAATCGGCGTACCAGGGCTTCAACATGCTCACGTCGAGCGCTTCGCCGCCGAAGATCACATGCCGCAGGCGGTGCTCGCTTTCATTGTCGGCCTGTGCCGCGATCAGTTGACGGAACGCACCCGGCGTCTGGTTCAGCATCGTCACGCCACGCTCACAGACCAGACGATAGAACTCCTGCGGCGAGCGGCTCACCAGCTTTGGCACCACCACCAGACGGCCGCCGTGCAGCAGCGCGCCCCAGATCTCCCAGACCGAGAAATCGAAGGCGAACGAGTGGAACAGCGTCCAGGTATCGTCGCTGCCGAAGCTGAACCACGCATCGGTTGCCGTGAATAGCCGAATCACGTTACGGTGCTCGATCATCACGCCCTTGGGCTGCCCCGTCGAGCCCGAGGTGTAGATCACATAGGCCAGGCTCTTTTCGTCGAGGCCATCCACTACCGGGTTGCTCCCGGGCATGTCCTGGTTCGGCGCATCGATATCGAACACCGGCATCGACAGCTCGCCGAGCACGTCACGCGTATCGGCCTGGACCAGCACGGCCGTCGGTGCGCTGTCGCCCAGCGTGAAGGCCAGCCGATCGGCCGGATAAGCCGGATCCAGGGGCACATAACCGGCTCCGGCCTTGAGGATGGCCAGCAGGCCGACGATCATGCCGACACCACGCTCCACGCAGATCGCGACGCGATCGTCCTTGCTCACGCCCGCCGCGATCAGCCGATGCGCCAGGCGATTCGCCCG
>NZ_VWWC01000039.1:0-46995 GCF_011753175.1 Burkholderia sp. Cy-637
CCGCCAACTTCCGCCGCGCCGGCCTGCTGCCCGAGCGCGGCAACGCGGCCGCGCTGCCCAGGGTGGACGGCCAGGCCGTGGTGCTGGCCGGCAGCGCCTCCCGGGCCACCAACGCGCAGGTCGCCGAATGGCGCGACACGCAGGGCCGTCCCGCGTTCCGCATCGATCCGCTGGCCGCCGCGCGCGGCGAGCCGGTAGCCGCCCAGGCGCTCGCCTTCGCCGAACAGCATCTGCCCGCGCCCGTGCTGATCTACGCCACCGCCACGCCCGACCAGGTCAAGGCGATCCAGCAGCAGCTCGGCGTGGAAGCCGCCGGCGCGCTGGTCGAACGCACCCTCGCCGAGATCGCCGCCGGCCTGCAGGCGTGCGGCGTGCGCCGCTTCGTGGTGGCCGGCGGCGAAACCTCGGGCGCTGTCGTGCAGGCGCTCGGCGTGCGCGCGCTGCAGATCGGCGCGCAGATCGACCCCGGCGTGCCGGCCACGGCGACGCTCGACGGCGGGCTCGCACTGGCGCTGAAGTCGGGCAATTTCGGCGCCGTCGACTTCTTCGCCAAGGCGCTCGCGCAACTGGAGACCCTCGGATGAGCATGGAAAACACCCTGCGCGAGACCATCTGCGCGGTCGGCGCCAGCCTCTACGCGCGCGGCCACGCGGTCGGCACCGCCGGCAACATCAGCGCGCGGCTCGACGACGGCTGGCTGATCACGCCCACCGACGCCTGCCTGGGCCGGCTCGACCCGGCCCGCATCGCCAAGGTGGACCTGGCCGGCCAGCAGGTCTCGGGCGACAAGGCCTCGAAGACGCTGGCCCTGCATCGCGGCATCTACCAGCGCAGCCCCGCATCGCGCGGCATCGTCCACACCCATTCCACCCACCTGGTGGCGCTGACCCTGGCCGGCGTCTGGCAAGCCGACGACGTGCTGCCGCCCATCACGCCCTACTACGTGATGAAGGTCGGCCATATCCCGCTGATCCGCTACCGGCGCCCCGGCGACCCGGCCGTGGCGGCCGAGGTCGCGGCGCTGGCCGATCGCGTGCGCGGCGTGCTGCTCGAACGGCTCGGCCCGGTGGTCTGGGCGCCGAGCGTCGAGCAGGCTTCGGCCGTGCTCGAGGAGCTGGAGGAAACCGCGCGGCTGTGGCTGATGACCGACCCGAAGCCGGCGCCGCTCGACGCGACCGCGCTCGACGAGCTGGGCGCCGTGTTCGGCACGCGCTGGTAGGACAAGGCATGGCGCGGCTCCCGCCTCGCGCCGGAGCCGCGACGGCGTGGCGGCGTGACAAACGGCGGCCACGCGCATCGACGACGCGCGAAACGAATCGCGCGCGCCACCACCTGGAGACAAGCATGACCCCGTATCAAGCCACGGCGACTCCCGCCACCGCCCAGGCCGGCCCGGCCGAACTCGACGCCACCTACAAGAAGGTGTTCTGGCGCATCGTGCCGTTCCTGATGCTCTGCTACGTGGTCGCCTACCTCGACCGCGTCAACGTCGGCTTCGCCAAGCTGCAGATGTCGCAGGACCTGGCCTTCAGCGAGACCGTGTTCGGGCTCGGCGCGGGGATCTTCTTCGTCGGCTACTTCCTGTTCGAACTGCCCAGCAACCTGCTGATGCACCGCATCGGCGCGAAGATCTGGATCGCGCGGATCATGATCACCTGGGGCCTGCTTTCCGCCGCGTTCGCATTCGTGAGGACTCCCACCCAGTTCTACGTGCTGCGCTTCCTGCTCGGCCTGGCTGAGGCGGGTTTCTATCCCGGCGTGATCCTCTACCTGACCTACTGGTTCCCCACCCACCGGCGCGCCAGGATCATCGCCGTGTTCATGTCGGCGATCCCGGTTTCGGGGATCTTCGGCAACCCGCTGTCGGGCTGGATCATGTCGAAATTCCAGGGCGGCGCGGGTTTCCACGGCTGGCAATGGATGTTCATGATCGAGGCGGTACCGGCCGTGCTGGTGGGGATCGCGACCCTGCTCTACCTCGACAACGGCATCGCCCAGGCCAAATGGCTCAGTCAGCGCGAGAAGCAGCTGCTGCAGGACGAGATCGACGCGCAGCCGCACCTGAAATCGAAGGAGAAGCATTCGCTGCGCACCGTGTTCGCCGATCCGCGCATGTGGTGGATGTCGCTGATCTACTTCACCTTCGTGACGGGCCAATATGGCCTGACCTTCTGGATGCCGACCCTGGTCAAGTCCACCGGCATCCAGGACAACTTCACGATCGGCCTGCTCTCGGCGATCCCCTTCCTGGTCGCGATCGTGGTGATGAACCTGTTCGGCCACAGTTCGGACAAGCGCCGCGAGCGCCGCTGGCACCTGATCATCCCGGCCACCATGGGCACCGTGGGTTTCGCGGTGGCGGCCATGTTCCCGCACAATACCGCCGTGTCGATCCTGTTCCTGTCGATCGCGGCGGGCGGCGTGCTGACCTGCGCGCCGCTGTTCTGGTCGCTGCCGACCGCCTTCATGGCCGGCGGCGCCGCGGCCGCCGGGATCGCCATCATCAACTCGGTCGGCAACCTCGCGGGTTTCGCGAGCCCCTATGTGATCGGCTACCTGCGCGATGCCACGCACAGCACCGCCTCGGGCATGTACATGCTGGCCGGCATGCTGGTGATCGGCTCGATCGCCGTGTGGCTGACGCCCGCGAAACTCGTGAACCGCTGATTTTTCGCCGCCGCGCGCTGCTCGTGTCGACACGGGCAGCGCCCGGCGCCGCTCCACTCTCCTGACGGAACCGCCGCCATGCCACGCTTCGCCGCGAATCTTTCGATGATGTACACCGAGCACCCGTTCCTCGAGCGCTTCGCCGCCGCGGCGCGCGACGGGTTCCGGGCCGTCGAGTACCTGTTCCCCTACGACTTCGCCGCCGACGAGCTGAAGGCGCGCCTGGCCGACGCCGGCCTCGTGCAGGCGCTGTTCAACGCGCCGCCGGGCGACTGGGCGGCCGGCGAGCGCGGCTTCGCCTCGCTGCCGGGCCGCGAGGACGAATTCCGCCGCGCCTTCGACACCGCGCTCGACTACGCGCGCGTGCTCGGCAACGACAAGCTGCACGTGATGGCCGGGCTGCTGCCGGCCGGCGCCGATCGCGCGCGCCATCGCGAGGTCTATCTGCGCAATCTCGCGCATGCCGCCGAGGCCGCGCGCGCGGCCGGCATCCTGGTGGTGATCGAGCCGATCAACACGCGCGACATGCCCGGCTACTTCCTGAACCGCCAGGACGATGCGCAGGCGATCTGCCGCGAGGTGGGCGCGCCGAACCTGCGCGTGCAGTTCGATTGCTACCACTGCCAGATCGTCGAGGGCGACATCGCCATGAAGCTCAAGCGCGATTTCGCCGGCATCGGCCATATCCAGGTCGCCGGCGTGCCCGAGCGCCACGAGCCGGACCTGGGCGAGCTGAACTACCCCTACCTGTTCGAGCTGATCGACACGCTCGGCTACGACGGCTGGATCGGCTGCGAATACCGCCCGAGAGCCGGCACCTCCGAAGGGCTCGGCTGGCTGCGCCCCTACCTGTAACCTCACGCGAACGACACCTCCATGAAAGTCCTGATCACCGGCGGCGCCGGTTTCCTCGGCCGGCGCCTGGCCACCCAACTGCTGGCGCGCGGCGAACTGGCCGGCCCGAACGGCGCGCCCGAGCGCATCGACGAACTGCTGCTGCTCGACGTGGTGGAGGCGAGCGGCTTCAGCGATGCGCGCGTCAAGACCCTGGTCGGCGATATCGCCGATCGCGCCGTGCTGGAGCGCGCGATCGATACGCAAACCGGCGCGATCTTCCACCTGGCCGCGATCGTCAGCGGCCAGGCCGAGGCCGATTTCGAGCTCGGCATGCGCATCAATCTCGACGCCTCGCGCTCGCTGCTGGAAGTCTGCCGCGCGCTCGGCCACCGGCCGCGCGTGCTGTTCACCAGCTCGGTGGCGGTCTATGGCGGCGAGCTGCCCGAGGTGGTGCTCGACGAGACCGCGCTCAACCCGCAATCCTCCTACGGCGCGCAGAAGGCGATCGCCGAGCTGCTGCTGGGCGACTACGCGCGGCGCGGCTTCGTCGACGGGCGCGTGCTGCGCCTGCCGACCATCAGCGTGCGCCCGGGGCGCCCGAACGCGGCGGCCTCCTCGTTCGCCAGCGGCATCATCCGCGAACCGCTGAACGGCGAGGACGCCGTCTGCCCGGTGCCGCTCGACACGCGGCTCTGGCTGCTCTCGCCGCGCCGCGCGA
This sequence comes from Burkholderia sp. Cy-637, assembly GCF_011753175.1. Taxonomy (NCBI): domain Bacteria; kingdom Pseudomonadati; phylum Pseudomonadota; class Betaproteobacteria; order Burkholderiales; family Burkholderiaceae; genus Burkholderia; species Burkholderia sp. Cy-637. The sequence goes on from NZ_VWWC01000039.1 coordinate 4,223, forward strand.
TCGACGCGCTGGTGGCCGGGCTGGAGCTCGACGGCGAACGGCTCGGCAAGCGCCGCGTGATCAACCTGCCGGGGATCTCGGTGAGCGTGGGCGAGATGATCGAGGCGCTGCGCGAAGTGGCCGGCGACGCGCCGGTGGCCCGGATCCGCCACGAGATCGACCCGCGCGTGGTGGCCATCGTCGGCAGTTGGCCGGGGCGCTGGGATACCTCGCGCGCCGAATCGCTGGGCTTGGTTGGCGACGCTTCGTTCGCCGACGTGATTCGCGCGCATATCGAGGACGAGCTGCACTGAGTCTCGCCGGCGAATCGCCGCCACGTGTCAGGGCTCAGGGCGGAGTCGCGCTTGCCGAAGCCGGCCTGCTCGACGGCAGGAGGGCGCGACCACCCATGGGTCGCGCCGCGTGAGCCTGGACGAACCGGCCGGGCAATCAGGCTCCGGCCCCGCCCAGCACCAGCAGATGCAACTCGCGCCGCACGACGAAACCCATCCCACGATAGATCGCAATCGCATTCTGGTTCGACGCCACCGCGTGCAGGAACGGGATCTCGCCGCGCGCGCGCATCGCCGCCATCAGCAGCCGCATCAAGCCGGCCGCCAGGCCTTGCCCGCGAAACGCGGGATCGACGCAGACCGCGCTGATCTCGGCATAGCCGTCGATCCTGAGGCGTTCGCCGGCCATCGCCGCCAGCCTTCCCTGCCGGCGCACGCCGAGGTAGCGGCCCAGCTCGATGGTGCGCGGCCCGAACGGCCCCGGCTGGGTCGCGGCGGTCAGTGCCAGCATGTCCGGCACGTCGCCGGCCTCGAGCCGCACGTGCTCGAGCGCGACGGGTTCGGGTTCGCGCTCGGCGACCATCTGGATCAGCGTCGCGCGCCGCTGCACGTCGAAGCCCTCAGGCGGCTCGATCTCGTCGACCGTCACCAGCGCGGCGGGCCCGTATCGTTCGATCGACTCGCGCAAGGCGCCGAACGATGCGGGCGTGAGGTCGGCCAGCGCGGCAAACGGCGCGACCTCGGGCTGGAAACGCAGCACGCGCTCGCCCGGCACCGCGAATTCGGCCTGCCGCGTGGACAGGGCATTCCATATCAGGGTGTCCAGCGCATGCGCGCCTTCGCCCTGCTCGACGATCGATTCCGGCATGCCGGCGGCTCCTCAATCATTGGATTTCACGTAGCGCATGGTCCACACGGCGCGATCCCCCGGCGCGTACGAGTTGCCCACCCAGGGCGAACCGCAGACGTGCAGGTAGGCATAGGGCGTGCCCGCGAACATGATCCAGGCGCCCGCGTCGCGCACGTCGGTGGGCAGCCCGCAATGCGCGGCATCGAACGGCCAGAGCACCATCCAGTGCGGCCCGATCGGAATCGCGGGGCTGGTGGTGTCCAGGGCATCGCTATTGCTGTGCTGGGTCGCCCCGCAGAGCATATAGCAAAGCCCCGGCGTGGTGATGGACGGGCGCGGCTTGCGGTCGTGAATATCCTTGAACCACTGCATGCCGACCCGGTCCACGCACATCGGCGGATCCCCGATCCGGTTCTCGTTGCCCGGCGTGCAGACCCAGCCGTTGCTGCCCTGGCGCAGGATCCTCGACATGTTGCCGTGCATGTCCATCTCGGCCACGGTGGCATCGCGAGTGATCTGCGAAGGGCCGGCCTGCATCGCGCGCGCAATCTTGATCGCCCGCTCCTCCTCGTCCATCTCGCTTCGGGCCGGGCCGGGCGGCAAGGCCAGCGCCTCGTTGCCGAAGCTGCCCTGCACGGTGTCGTGCCCCCAGGCGCGGTTGCCGGCCAGGGCCGCCATCGCCGCGCCGAAGAAGCCGAGCCCGGCGATCGCCTTGCGGCGCGAAACCGATTCCGGATTCGCGGTTCCCGGGCCGGCATCCGCTTGACGAGGGGCAGCCTGGCTGCCGGTTTCCTGATGATCCTGCATGGCATTGTCCTTGTACGAGGCATGGATGGCCCGGCCCGGCGCATCGATCGAGGGCAGCGCGCTCGCGGCGCGCCCGCCTCACTCCGGCAGCGCCTGGACGGCCACCGGCGCGGCGTTGCTCAGGGGACGGGTTTCGAGCGGATCGACCAGCCGCCAGCACAGGGCCGCGGCAAGAAAGGCCAGCGCGGACGCGACCGCCAGCAGCCCCGTGTATCCCTGGGCAAGGCTGGCCTCCAGCATCGGCGCGACGCCGTCCCGTGCCCCCGCCAGCGAGGCGGCGTCGCCGAGATGGCCGTCGAGGATCAGGCGCGTCATGGCCAATTGCCGGCCCGCGTCCAGCAACGGGTAATGCAGCTGGACGTCCGCGGCGATGCGATCGACGAGCACGGCGCCGAGCGCGGCGAATCCCAGCACGAGGCCGCTGAAGCGCAAGGTGCCGGCGACGCCCGAGGCCATGCCGGCGCGCTCGACGGGGATCACCGTCATGCTGACCTTCGCGACCTGGCCGTTGAGGATGCCGCCGCCCAGCGAAGCGACGAACATCGGCACCACCACGGCGGCATAACTGAGGAGTTGCACCGTCACCGACGCGACCGCCAGCCCGGCCGCCACCAGCACCAGGCCGATGGAAAGCAGCGCACGCCCGGACAAGCGATGCTCGAGATGGACCGACACCACGCGCGGCACCGCGAACAGCGGAACCGCGAGCGGCAGCATCAGCAGGCCCGCCTCGAGCGGGGAGCGATGCAGCGCCGTCTGGAAGAAGAACGGCAGGTAGGTCAGCATCGTCAGGAATGCCACGGGATAGGCGATGCCGGCCACGCTCGCGCCGAGATAGGTTTTCTTCGCGAAATAGGCGAGCTCGACCATCGGCCGCTTCTCCCGCAGTTCCACCAGGACGAAGGCGACGAACAGGACCAGGGCGACGCCGATGCGCAGCAGCACGGAAACATCGCCCCAGCCCTCCCGGTTGCCGGAAATCAGCCCCCAGGTGAGCAAGCCGAGGAAGCCGCTGAACAGCAGCACGCCCATCCCGTCGAGCTTGCTGGCGCCGGGATCCTTCGACTCGCTCACCGTCCAGGCCGTCAGCGCGATCATCGCGACGCCGATCGGCAGGTTGACGTAGAAGGCCCAGCGCCATCCCAGCAATTGCGTGATCAAGCCGCCGACGACCGGCCCCATCATGACCGCGACCCCGATCACCGATCCCCAGAACGCGAAGGCCTTGGCCCGCTCCTTGCCGTGGAAGGCATGCGAGAGCACCGCGAGCGCCGCGCTCAGCAACAGGGCGGCACCCACGCCCTGCATCGCGCGCGCGAGATTGAGGACGATCGATACCGACGCGGCGCCGCAAAAGAACGAGGCCAGCGTGAAGATCGACAGGCCGATGATCAGGATCCGCTTGCGCCCGAAGCGGTCCGCCAGCGCGCCGGCCGGCATCAACAGGCTCGCGAACGCCAGCGTGTAGGAGGAGATCACCCACTCGATCGCCGAGAAATCCGCATGCAGCGACTTCGCGATGGAGGACAGCGACACCGCGACGATGTTGGCGTCCAGGTTGATCATGAAGGACGGCACCGACACGCAAAGCAGGAGGAGAAGTTTTCTGTTCATGGGCCACGGCCTGGGCCATCGCCCGGCTTCACTGCGGATTGAGTCATCGGTTGCCGGCGATCCGGCGTTGCCGAATACTGGCATATACCATCTTATCGTGCAAGCGGGTGCCCATGTTTCCCTGCCCTGCCGCTCGCGATGCCGGATCGAATGACTGGCATATGCCATAATGCGCCGACGCAGGCCGGCGCTCGTCCCGAGCCGCCACGCGGCATGCGTGCATCGAACAGGAGCCGATCCATGAACGTCCGGCCGCTGAACCCCAGCGTCTGCAGTTACGGAGCGCTCCGGCGCGCGACTCGCGGCATCAGCCAGCAATACGACCAGGCCCTGGAGCCGGCCGGCATCAATGCCGCCCAGTACAACCTGCTGCGCGCGGTCCAACGGCTGGGCGCTCCCACCCAAAGCGAGCTGGCCGCCGAGGTCGTGATGGATCTTTCCGCGCTCGGGCACACGCTCAAGCCGCTGATCCGCGATGGCTGGATCACTCTCGACAAGGATCCCGAAGACAATCGCCGCCGGCTGATCTCGCTGACACCGGAAGGCCGCGAGCGGCTGCGGCATGCCAGGCGGCTGTGGAAACCGGTGCAGCAGCGCTTCGAGGCGTTTCTCGGCAAGCAGGAGACCCAGGACCTGCTGGCCCTGCTCGATCATCTGGCTTCCGGCAGTTTCGACGAGGCAGGCGCCGCCTAGCGCCGGCATGACGGGCGCGTCGGAACGTGGTTGAAAGCGGTTGAAAGCGACGCTTCACATCAGACAAAAAGCCGTCGCGCATCGAAGCGTCACGCATTATTACCGGACGCTCGTTTGACACAGATTGTTACAGCTCAGCTAGCTAGGCGTAAACCATATCTGGGATGATCGATCAACGCTCGCATTCAGGGTCGTAAGCTTTCGCGCTGCAAGGCGAACCGAAAACCCGGCGGGCCAATCGAAACCCATCATGGCCGCTCTCTACGATTTCGGCGCCCGCACCTTGCGCCACCTTTACGACCGCAAGATCCGCAGCGCCGCCGTGCTCGACACGGCGGCGCTGTTCCCGGACGCGCGGCGCTTCACCGCCGCCTGGCAGACGATCCGCGCCGAGGCGCTGGCGGTGGCGCGCGACCTGCCGCGCATCCCGCGCTTCCACGAGATCATGCGCGAGCAGGCTGATATTTCGGACAACGACGCACGCGACTGGCGCATGTTCATCATGCAGGCCTACGGCGTGCGCTTCGAGAAGAACCGCGTGCGCTGCCCGGCGCTGAGCGAGATCGTCGACGCCTCGCCCGACGTGCTGTCGGCCTCGCTATCCTTCCTCGCGCCCGGCAAGCACATCCCGCCGCATCGCGGGCCGTTCCGCGGCGTGCTGCGCGGCTACCTGGTGCTGTCGATGCCGAAGCGCGAGGACGGCTCGGCCGCCGCGGTGCTGAAGATCGACGGCCGCGAGCATCGTCTCGACGACGGCCAGTTCCTGCTGTGGGACGACACCTTCGTGCACGAGGTCTGGAACGACAGCGACGAGGTGCGCATCGTGCTGCTGCTCGACATCCGCCGCCGCGACCTGCCCACTGGCCTGCGGCTGCTGTCGGCCGGCATCATCCAGTTGATCCGGCTCGGCATCCGCCTGCGCGGCGGCTCGATCCCGGTCTGAAGGCGCCGCCCGCCACTTTCTTGCCACCCCTTTCGCGCCCGCCGCGAACGAGAAGGCCGGCCCCGAGGGGCCGGCCTTCTCGTTCACGTCACGCAGACGCCGCTACGACCTCAGTGGATGCCCAGGTAGGTCTTCACCGCCGGCAGGCCCGGCTTGCCGTCGAAGGTCGTCACGCCGGCCAGCCACTTGTCGAGCTGCTGCGGATTCTGCTTGAGCCACGCCGCGGCGGCCTTGTTCGGATCTTCCTTGTTCATGATCGGCACCATCACATGGTTCTCGATCTCGGTGCTGAACTGCAGGTTCGAGACGAACTTCGCCACGTTCGGGCAGCGCGCCGCGTAGTCGGGCGGCGTCGCGGTCAGCACGCGGGCCTCGCCGTAGTTCGGGCCGAACACGTCGTCGCCGCCGGTCAGGTAGTCCATCTTGAACTGCACGTTCATCGGATGCGGTTCCCAGCCGAGGAACACGATCCACTGCTTGTCGCGGATCGCACGATTGACCTCCACCAGCATGCCCGCCTCGCTCGACTCCACCAGCTTGAACTTGCCGAGCCCGTACTGGTTGCCGTCGATCATCTTCTTGATCAGCGCATTGCCGTCGTTGCCGGGTTCGATGCCGTAGATCTTGCCGTTGAGCTTGTCGGCGAACTTCTGGATGTCGGCGAAGGACTTAAGCCCCCCCTGGTAGACATAGTCCGGCACCGCCAGCGTGTACTTCGCGCCGGTCAGGTTCGGCGTGGCCAGCACCTTGATGGTGCCGGCCTTGGTGAACGGCGCGATGATCGGGTCCATGGTCGGCGACCAGTAGCCGAGGAACACGTCGATCTGCTTGCTCTTGATCCCGGCGAAGGTGATCGGCACCGAGGCGATGGTCTTGGTCGGCGTGTAGCCGAGCCCGGCCAGCATGGCCGAGGCCAGGCCGGTGGTGGCCGCGATGTCGCTCCAGCCGACATCGGCGAAACGCACGCTCTTGCAGGCTTGCGGGTCGGCCGCCTGCGCCGCCGTCCAGGGTGCCACGGCCATCCCGAGCCCGCAGGCCGCCGTGATCAGGAATCGTTTCATCTTCTTCTCTCCTCAGCTGGGTTCAACACGTCGTTCGATTCATAGGCAAGCGGGCGTGCGCCAAGCCCTCACTGGCGCGTCGGCGTGGCCCGGCGCTCGTAGCTCGGCGCGTGGCCGAACTGCGCGCGATAGGCCTTGCTGAAATGGCAGGGCGAATGGAAACCGCAGATCGTCGTGACGCGCGCGATCGATGCATCGGTGGTGCGCAGCAGGTCGCGCGCGCGCTTCAGGCGCAACGTCAGGTAATAGTGGGTGGGCGAGACGTTCAGGTAGACCTTGAACATGCGCTGCAGATGGCGCTGCGAGAGCCGCACCAGGCGCGCCAGTTCGTCGAGCGAGAGCGGTTCCTCGATATTGGCCTCCATCAGCCGCACCACCTCCACCAGCTCGGCGCGCGAGAAGCCGACGCGCGCATCGACCGGGATCGGCTGCGGATCGCCGGCGCCGCGGATGCGCTCCAGGATGAACTGTTCGGATACCTGGGCGGCCAGGTGCTGGCCGAGCCGCGCGCCCACCAGGTTCAGCATCAGGTCGAGCGGCGCGGTGCCGCCGGTGCAGGTGAGCCGGTCGCGATCGACCACGAACAGCTCGTCGGCGAAGCGCACCTGGGGGAATTCGCCATGCAGCGCCGAGAGATTCTCCCAGTGCACGGTGCAGCGGTAATCGTCGAGCAGGCCCGCCGACATCAGCGCGTAGGCGCCGGTGCAGATCCCGCCCAGCGGCAGCCCGCGCGCGGCCAGGCCCGCCAGCGCCTCGCGGGTGCGCGCGTCGACCACCTCGCGGATGCGGATCCCGCCGCACACGATCATCACGTCGGGCAGCGGGCCGTCCAGGTCCAGCGCCTCGGTGGGACGCACGGCGATGCCGTTGCTGGCCTGCACCGGCCCGCCGTCGAGCGAGTGGATCGACCAGCGGTAATGCTCGGCGCGGCCCACGTAGTTGGCCATGCGCAGCACCTCGACGGCGCTGCTGAAGGCGATCATCGAGAAATGCGGCAAGGTCAGGAAACCGAAATGCGCGAGCGACTGGGCGGAGGTCGCGCGGGCGACGGGAACGGTGTCGACGGCAAGGCTCACGGTCGCTCTCCGGCAAGAGCAGGTTGCACGAAGCCGGCCCCGGCGGCACGTGGCCGCCGGCACCGGCAACAGAAGCGAAGCGGATGGAACGGGAAAGGCGGGAGCGCCGGCCTCAGGCCTGCACGGCGGGCTTCATGCCGAACAACTGGCGAAAGCCCGAGAACAGCGGCGCGCGGGCAGCGCCCGGGGCACGGCCGAAGCTCTCCGTGATGCGGTCCAGGATGATCGCGAGCAGCACCACCGACAGGCCGCTCTCGAAGCCCAGGCCGATATCGAGGCGCTGGATGCTGGCCAGCACGTCGTTGCCCAGGCCGCCCGCGCCGACCATCGAGGCGATGATCACCATCGACAGCGCCATCATGATGGTCTGGTTCACGCCCTGCATGATCGAGGGCAGCGCATTCGGGAACTGCACCTTGTAGAGCAACTGCCAGGGCGTGCAGCCGAAGGCCTGCCCGGCCTCGACGATCTCGCGGTTCACGTGGCGGATGCCGAGGCTGGTCAGGCGCACCGCCGGCGGCATCGCGAAGATCACCGTGGAGAGGATCCCCGGCACGCGGCCCAGGCCGAACAGCATCGCGGCCGGGATCAGGTAGACGAAGGCCGGCATGGTCTGCATCAGGTCCAGGATCGGCCGCACGATGGCCGACACCCACTTGCTCTTGGCCGCCCAGATGCCGAGCGGGATGCCCAGCACCAGGCTGATGATGGTGGACGACAGCGTCAGGCCCAGGGTGATCACGGTCTGGTCCCAGAAGCCGGTCGCGAAGATCAGCAGCAGGGCCAGCGTGGTGAAGATCGCGAAGCGCCAGCCCACGCGCCAGAGGCCCACGCCGATGAAGATCGCCATCAGCAGCCACATCGGGATCGCCTGCAGGCCGTGCTCGACCAGCGCGGCCAGGCTCTCGATCACCTGGCCGATCGTGTCGAAGGTCTTCGCGTCGTGGTCGAGCAGGTAGCGGACGGATTGATCGACCCAGGTGCCGAGCGGAATCAGTTCAGACATGGGAGCCTCGCGAACGGGTGATGGCCTTCAGGAGCACGGCCCGATCGACGGAACCGCAGTAGCAGCCCTGGTCGTCGACCACGGGCAGCGCGTTGGGGCTGGCGACCACGCGTTCGACCACGTGGTCGAGCGTGGCGTCATGCGGGATGGACTCGATCTGTCGCACGTCGGGCGCGGCCATGCCGAGCGCGTCGCGCGTGACGAAGCCGCGGATCTTGCGCGCCTCGTCGAGCACGAAGGCGTATTCGGCGCTGCCGTTGAGCGTGGCGGCCACGTTGGCCGCGTCGAGCCTGGAGACGATCGGCACGGCGCCGGTCTGCATCAGGTCGCTGGCGGTCAGGTAGCGGCTGGTGTCGATGCCCTCGAAGAAGGCGCGGACGTAATCGTCGGCCGGGTTGGCGATGATGTCCTGCGGCGTGCCGACCTGCACCAGGCGGCCGCCCTCCATGATCGCGATGCGCGTGCCGATGCGCAGCGCCTCCTCCAGGTCGTGCGAGACGAACATGATGGTGCGGCGCTGCTCCTTCTGGAGCTGCAGCAGCACGTTCTGCATTTCCTTGCGCTTGAGCGGATCGAGCGCCGAGAAGGCCTCGTCCATGATCATCAGCGAGGGATTGACGGCCAGCGCGCGGGCCAGGCCGACGCGCTGCTGCATGCCGCCCGACAGCTCGGCGGGCAGCTTCTTCGCGAACGCGGCCAGGCCGACCTGCTCGAGCACGTCCATCGCGCGGCGCTCGCGGTCCTTGCGGCCCACGCCGGCCACTTCCAGGCCGAACGCGGCGTTCGACAGCACGGTGCGCTGCGGCATCAGCGCGAAGGACTGGAACACCATGCTCATGTCGGTGCGGCGCAGCGCGGTCAGTTCCGAGCGGCGCACCGAGGCCACGTCGCGGCCGTCGATCAGCACCTTGCCGGCGGTCGGCTCGACCAGGCGGTTGACGAGGCGGATCAGCGTCGACTTGCCCGAACCGGACAAGCCCATCAGCACGAAAATCTCGCCTTCCTGCACGTCGAACGATACGTCGTGCACCCCGACCACCTGGCCGGTCTGCTTGAAAATATCGTCCTTCGTCGACCCGGCTGCGAGCATGTCGAGCGCCTGCTTCGGGTTGTTACCAAAAACCTTGCACAGACCTTCGACTACGACCTTGGGGGCATCCATCGAAACCTTCTCCTCGTGTAGCTGGGGCTCACCATCAGAGCGTGCCTCAATGGTTGCCAGAAAAAACTTGGGGTAGCCGACGAATTCCGACAGTCGCTTGCGCAAATACGACACGGGTATTTGTCGTGCTCCGCCAGCACCGGCGCGGCAGACGCGGCGGCGGGGGCCCGCTTGCGGCGCCGCGTCAAGCGAAAAGCCTTGATGGACGCGGATCGTGCCCCATGATCCCGCAACGCGGCATGAGCGACGCGCGGCGCGGATCGCGGCGGAAAAACACAAGCCGCGAGGTCGCAATTCGACAAGAACATGTCCGATCGCCGATGCGGCCCGCTGCCCCTTCGGCGCACGATCGTTCGATGCGGCCGGACGCGGCAGGTGCAACCCGGTCGCACCACCGCCCGGCCGGCGATATCGGCCTGAAAGCTTCGCGGCACCGGCTCGCGCGCGCCCGACGATGGTTGCTTGCGCATGCACCGGTTTCCCATGACAAGGACGATGCTCAGGTTTCCTGAGGATCGCGCAGCGATTGCCTGGGGCACGCGCCCCGATCTCGAACGGCGCCCCGCCGTCTCAATGCACGGCGCCGGCGCCCAGCCGGATGTCCTCGCGTCGCTCGAGCGCGGTGACGGCCATGATGCGAATCGCCCGGGCCAGCGTATCGAGCGAGAGGCTCGGCAGCCCGGGATGGCGCGCGGCCAACTCGGGCAGGCAGGGCACATGGATGAAACCGCCGCGCAGCGAAGGACGCTGCGTGGCGGCGAAGTGCATCAACGCGTAGAAGACGGTGTTGCAGACGTAGGTGCCGGCCGTCTGCGAGACCGAGGCGGGAATCCCGGCCTCGCGCAGGTCGCGCACCAGCGCCTTGATCGGCAACGTCGAGAAGTAGGCGGCCGGGCCGCCCTCCACCACCGGCTCGTCGATCGGCTGGCGCCCGGCATTGTCGGGAATCCGCGCATCGACCACGTTGATGGCGACTCGCTCGACCGAAACGTCGGGACGGCCGCTGGCCAGACCCAGGCACAGCACCAGCGCCGGATCGGTCGCCTCGATGGCTTCGGCCAGCGCGCGCGGCGCCGATTCGACCACGCAGGGCAGGCGATGCGCCACCACGCGCGCGCCGGCGAGGGTTTCGCCGTCGACGCAGCGCGCGGCTTCCCAGGAAGGATTGAGGGCGTCGCCGCCGAAGGGCTCGAAACCGGTAAGGAGGATGGTACTCATCGAAACGAAGCGGTCTGGTTGGGCAGGCTCTCATGTTAGGCCCGAAAGCTCGGACCCGGCGCGCCGGATTTCCGCCGCGCGCCGCCCAAGCCGCCGGAATCAAGAAAAAATGCCCCGCCGACGTTGCCGAGGGCGGGGCCAACCCATGTCAGAGACGACACCAGCGAGGTGCCATGAAACGATCATATCGACGCGCCGGGGCCGGTCGAACCAAGCATTTCTGCTATCCAAACGAGCTCCGGCGGCCAGGACTTGCCTCGCGCAAACGCATATCGATAGAACGAAAAGTCGTTTCCCGCGGCCGGCACGGCTCGTTAACATGCTCGTTCGAGCCTGTCTGATCAGGCACCGCATTCCCGGGAGCACATCTTGACTGCATTCGATCAACACCGCCGGCCGTTCATCGTCGGCATCGGCGGCACCACCCGCGCGGCTTCGTCGACCGAGCGCGCCCTGAATTTCGCGCTGCGCGGCGCCCAGGCGGCCGGCGCGCGCACGCGGCTGTTCGACGGCCCGTTCCTGCATTCCCTGCCCCATTACGCGCCCGAACAAAAAGGCCTGAGTGAATCCCAGATCGAATTGATCGAGGCGGTGCGCGAAGCCGACGCCGTGATCATCGCGACGCCCGGCTACCACGGCGGCGTGTCCGGCCTGGTGAAGAACGCGCTCGACACGCTTGAGGAACTGCGTGCCGACCAGCGCCCCTACCTGGACGGACGCGCGGTGGGCGTGATCGTCACCGCCTATGGCTGGCAGGCCGCCGGCACGGTGCTGAGTTCGCTGCGCTCGATCGTCCACGCGTTGCGCGGCTGGCCGACGCCGTTCGGCGCCGCCGTCAACACGCTGGAGACGCGCTTCGAGACGGCCGACACCTGCTCCGACGCCAAGGTCGCCGGCCAGCTCGAGACGGTCGGCGCGCAAGCCGCGGAGTTCGCGCTGGCCTTCGCCTCGCACCGCGCCGCGACGCAGATCGCCGCCCCGGTGCTCAAGCTCGCCTCGAACTGAGCGCCGCGCCGGCTTCGGCCGGGCGAGATCGGTGAATTTTGGCGACTTTGCGGTTTCTTGCCGTTTTCGGCATGACTGAAGGCCCTTTTGGGGCCTTTTTTGTTGTTTTTTGCAGTTCCTTCCGTTTTCCATCCGGCCGCCCGGCATCGTGTCGGGCCATATGCATTCGCGCCGGGCCGCGCATATGCTTCGCCGGAAAGATTGGTTCCGGCCGGCTCGCGCGCAGCTTACGCTGCACACTCCCGTACTCGATTTCGTCCTGCAATGATTCGTCCGATCCGCTACAAAGGCTACGAAATGGCGCCTGCGGCCGCCCGCCAGCCTAACGGGCTGTTCGCCGCGAACCTGACCATCGAGAAGACCGCCGCGGGCCCCTCCCGCGCCTACTCGTTCGATGCGATCGACTTCTTCTTCGACGAGGCCCACGCGCTGGCCTACGCCTCGCGCTGGGGGCGCATCTGGATCGACGCGCATAGTTGAGCTTCGGCAAGACGGACGTGGGCGGTGTCCTGGCCCGAAAACGCGAAAATCGACTGCCTATGCAAGAATAAGCCGTTGCGATTTTCCGCCAGACACCCAGATCAAGCTCATGTCCGACACGCTACAGCACGAGCAGGCGGCCGATCACGCCATGCGCCATTGGGCGCATGACAGCACCGGTCCCGTCCGCATCGGCTCCGAGGCGCACAAGCAGATGTTCTGCCGAATGCTCCTCGACACCCATAACCCCTACAAACCGGCCGTGATCGACTGGCCGCCGCTATCGCCGGCCGAACTGAAGCGACTCACCGCGCTGCCGATCTGGGACATCGCGGTCCAGACCGAAGGCCGCGCCTCGATCCGGGTGGCCACCTTCGCCGCCACCGTGGCCGATCCGCTGCTGCGCTCGGCGCTGCAGATGGACGGCGGCGAGGAAGCGCGCCACAAGGTGGTGCTGTCGAAGCTGGTGGAAGCCTATGGCATCGCCCTCGCGCCCGAACCGCCCTATCCCGCGCCGACGGATCCCGAATGGGCCTGGGTGCTGACCGGCTTCAGCGAATGCATCGACAGCTTCTTCGCCTTCGGGCTGTTCCGCTCGGCCCAGCAATCAGGCTTCTTCCCGGAGGAACTGGTCGAGACCTTCGAGCCCGTGATCCAGGAAGAAGGCCGCCACATCCTGTTCTTCGTGAACTGGTACGCCTGGTACTGGCGCAACCTGCCCTGGTGGAAGCGGCCGTGGTTCTTCCTGCGCGTCGCGGCGATCTGGATCACGCTGATCCGCGACCGCATCGGCATCGCGCGCGGCATCGATACCGACGGCGTGGCCCACGATGCGAACTTTCCGGCCAATGCCGCGGCGACGGTCGGCAACGAGGCGCTCAAGCCGCGTGAGCTGATCGAACTCTGCCTGGCCGAGAACGAGCGCCGCATGGCGGGCTACGATCCTCGGCTGCTGCGTCCGAAGTTCGTCCCCCGCATGGCCCGCCTCGCCCTGAAGTTCATCAAGAAGTAAGCCGCCGGAGAAGTGGCCCGGCCGCGCTCGCATCGGGCGCGGCCGATTGGTTGCATCGGCACCTTTCTTTCCTTGCCTTCCCCCGTCTCGCTTCATCGCATGCACGTGCACCGATCGCGATAGCTGCTGCATGCGCACACGGCTGTTGCCGGCCGACAACGCCTGCGATCACGCGTCGTTCGTCACGACACACTTGGTCACCATCTGTCCGCATGTTGGGACGCGGCCCATGCCGGCGGGCGGCGCCCTGCCGTGAAGATGGACGGGATTATCCACGTCCTGTCTGAAATCCCCGTCGATCCCTCTCGAGTTTCAAACCGGGAATTCCATCGGAACCAGCCTTCCGCGACGCCGGGCGGCTCGCAGCGATTCATCCCCAATTCCTATTTTTGCCGCGATGCAATATCGATACTTAAACGATTCGAAAAATCGTTTCCAACCTGCTCAATAATCAAACAGAGGGCTTTCTTAAGGTTTTATCTTTTATCAATGCCGAATACGGATTGTAGAGTATAAAATCGCAAGATTGTCAAATTTCGATACTCTAAATATCGCAGAATGATTCTGTAAAATTGTTGAATATCCTTTAGTATCAGTAGCTTCAAGCCACTCAACACGGACTTTTTGGTGTCCACGGAGGCTCCACGCAAACGATTTACCGGCTCTTGAAGAAATTTAACAGACCGATGGAGCAGTAATCGACAACAATGTTTCACAGTTGATCCCAGGTAGTTTGCAGTTGTTTTCATTTGAAATTAGCCGCCTCCAATAGAATCCGCGCAATTGATTAGTTTTCCCGCGCAAGGCAGAGACGGCGACTGAAACTGCCTGATTCATTGCACGGGTCCGTGGAGATAGGCCGCATGAATCGCAATTACCGCTCGATCTGGAACGAATCTCTCGGGGCGTGGGTGGCTGCTTCCGAAAACGATTCGGCACGGGGAAAACCAAACAAGTCGGCCGTGGCCAAGGCGGTGACCACCGCGGTGCTGGTGGCCGGCGCGACCAACCAGGTCGCGCAGGCGCAGTACGCGACCGGCGGCGGGGTGGCGGCCTCGACCTCGACCATCGCGATCGGCGGCAATGCGGCCGTGCTCGGAGTATTCGCGCCGAGTGGCACCACCGCGAGCGGCACCGGCTCGATCGCACTCGGCTCGAATGCGACGTCGACCGGTGCGGCCTCGATGGCACTCGGCTACGGCTCGACCGCCACCGGCTCCACCTCGATGGCCATCGGCAACGGCGCCACCGCCACCGGCGTGTTTTCCACCGTGTTCGGCCACAACGCCGTGGCGACTGCCTCGAGCGCGATTGCAGTCGGCTCCGGTTCAAACGCGCAAGGCGTGGGCGCGTCCGCGATCGGCAACGACACGCTCGCGACCGGCAGCAGTGCCGTCGCGATCGGTGGCGGCAACAGCACCGGCAGCGGTGGCGCCACAGCGTCGGGTACAAGCTCGATCGCGATCGGCCGGTTCTCGGTCGCCACAGCCACCTCTGCGCTGGCTGCCGGGGCGGGAGCGACCGCATCGGACCAGTTCGCCGTGGCGCTGGGGCCCAACGCTTCCGCCCAGTATGCGAACAGCGTGGCGATCGGCTCGGGCAGCACCACCGCCGCGGCCGCGCCCACCACCACCGGTTTCCTGACCGGCCAGGCGGCGCCGACCTCGGAAGTGTCGGTGGGCTCGGCCACCGCGCTGCGGCGCATCACCAATGTCGCCGACGGCTCGGCGCCAACCGATGCCGTGACGGTTTCGCAGCTCAGCACCGGCCTGAGCACGACCACCAGCTCGATCGCCAGCCTGTCGACCTCGACCTCGAGCGGGCTCTCCACCACGAATAGCCGCGTCACGTCCCTGTCGTCGGGCTTGTCGTCGACGACGAGCTCCATCGGTTCGCTTTCGTCGGGGCTGTCGAGCACCAATAGCTCGGTGACGTCGTTGTCGTCGGGGGTGACTTCGATTTCCAGTGGGCTGTCGACGGCCAATAGCAATGTGGCTTCGTTGTCGTCGGGGGTGACCTCGATTTCCAGTGGCTTGTCGACGGCTAATAGCAACGTGGCTTCGTTGTCGTCGTCCACTTCGACCAGCGTCGGCTCGCTTTCCTCCGGCTTGTCCACCACCAGCAGCTCGGTGACTTCCCTGTCGTCGGGGCTGTCGAGCACCAATAGCTCGGTGACTTCGCTTTCGTCGGGGGTGACCTCGATTTCCAGTGGATTGTCGACGGCCAATAGCAACGTGGCTTCGTTGTCGTCGTCCACTTCGACCAGTGTGGGCTCGCTTTCCAGCGGCTTGTCTACCGCCAGCAGCTCGGTGACCTCCTTGTCGTCGGGCCTGTCGAGTACCAATAGCTCGGTGACTTCGCTGTCATCCGGCGTGACCTCGATTTCCAGTGGATTGTCGACGGCCAATAGCAACGTGGCTTCGTTGTCGTCGTCTACTTCGACCAGCGTCGGCTCGCTTTCCAGCGGCTTGTCCACCGCCAGCAGCTCGGTGACCTCTCTGTCGTCGGGCCTGTCGAGCACCAATAGCTCGGTGACTTCGCTGTCATCCGGCGTGACCTCGATTTCCAGCGGCTTGTCGACGGCCAATAGCAACGTGGCTTCGTTGTCGTCGTCCACTTCGACCAGTGTGGGCTCGCTTTCCTCCGGCTTGTCCACCGCCAGCAGCTCGGTGACCTCTCTGTCGTCGGGGCTGTCGAGCACCAATAGCTCGGTGACTTCGCTTTCGTCGGGGGTGACTTCGCTTTCATCGGGGGTGACCTCGATTTCCAGCGGCTTGTCGACGGCCAACAGCAACGTGGCTTCGTTGTCGTCGTCCACTTCGACCAGCGTCGGCTCGCTTTCCTCCGGCTTGTCCACCGCCAGCAGCTCGGTGACCTCTCTGTCGTCGGGCCTGTCGAGCACCAATAGCTCGGTGACTTCGCTTTCATCGGGGGTGACCTCGATTTCCAGCGGCTTGTCGACGGCCAACAGCAACGTGGCTTCGTTGTCGTCGTCCACTTCGACCAGCGTCGGCTCGCTTTCCTCCGGCTTGTCCACCGCCAGCAGCTCGGTGACCTCTCTGTCGTCGGGGCTGTCGAGCACCAATAGCTCGGTGACTTCGCTTTCGTCGGGGGTGACTTCGATTTCCAGCGGGCTGTCGACGGCCAACAGCAATGTCACTTCGCTCTCGAGCGGGCTGAGCTCCACGAACAGCAATGTCACGTCGCTGTCTTCTGGTTTGTCCACGACCAGAAGCTCCGTGACCTCCCTGTCGTCCGGCCTCTCGAGTACCAATAGCTCGGTAACTTCGCTGTCATCCGGCGTGACCTCGATTTCCAGCGGCTTGTCGACGGCCAACAGCAACGTGGCTTCGTTGTCGTCGTCCACTTCGACCAGCGTTGAATCGCTCTCGACCGGGTTGTCCACGACCACCAGCTCGGTGACTTCCCTTTCGTCAGGACTGTCGAGCACCAACAGCACGGTGGCATCGTTGTCCTCGGGCGCGACGTCGATTTCCAGCGGGCTATCGACGATCACTAGCAACGTCACCTCGCTGTCGAGTGGATTGAGCTCCACTAACAGCAATGTCTCGTCGTTGTCCTCGTCCGTCTCCAGCGGTCTGTCGACGACCAACAGCAACGTCACTTCGCTGTCGAGTGGACTGAGCTCTACCAACAGCAATGTGTCGTCGTTGTCCTCGTCCGTCTCCAGCGGGCTGTCGACGACCAACAGCAACGTCACCTCGCTGTCGAGCGGACTGAGCTCCACCAACAGTAATGTGTCGTCGTTGTCTTCGTCCGTCTCCAGCGGGCTGTCGACGACCAACAGCAACGTCACTTCGCTGTCGAGCGGACTGAGCTCCACCAACAGTAATGTGTCGTCGTTGTCTTCGTCCGTCTCCAGCGGTCTGTCGACGACTAACAGTAACGTCACTTCGCTGTCGAGCGGCCTCAGCTCGACCAATAGCAATGTCACTTCGTTGTCGTCCGGCCTTAGCTCCACCAACAGCAACGTCACCTCACTGTCGAGCGGCCTGAGCTCCACCAACAGCAATGTCTCGTCACTGTCTTCGTCCGTTTCCAGCGGTCTGTCGACGACTAACAGTAACGTCACTTCGCTGTCGTCTGGACTGAGCTCCACGAACAGCAATGTCGGATCGCTGTCTTCGTCCGTCTCCAGCGGTCTGTCGACGACCAATAGCAACGTCACTTCGCTGTCGTCTGGACTGAGCACCACGAACAGTAATGTGTCGTCGTTGTCCTCGTCCGTCTCCAGCGGTCTGTCGACGACCAATAGCAACGTCACTTCGCTGTCGTCTGGACTGAGCACCACGAACAGCAATGTGTCATCGCTGTCTTCGTCTGTATCCAGCGGTCTATCGACGACCAATAGCAACGTCACTTCGTTGTCGTCTGGACTGAGCTCCACAAACAGCAATGTCTCGTCGCTGTCCTCGTCTGTATCCAGCGGTCTGTCGACAACCAACAGCAATGTTTCGTCGCTGTCCTCGTCCGTTTCCAGCGGTCTGTCGACGACTAACAGTAACGTCACTTCGCTGTCGAGCGGCCTCAGCTCGACTAATAGCAATGTCACTTCGTTGTCGTCCGGCCTGAGCTCCACCAACAGCAACGTCACGTCACTGTCGTCCGGCCTTAGCTCCACCAACAGCAACGTCACCTCGCTGTCGTCAGGCCTGAGCTCCACCAACAGCAATGTCTCTTCGTTGTCGAGCGGCCTCAGTTCCACCAACAGCAATGTGTCATCGCTGTCTTCGTCCGTTTCCAGCGGCTTGTCGACGACGAACAGCAACGTGTCATCGCTGTCTTCGTCTGTCTCCAGCGGACTGTCGACGACCAATAGCAACGTCGCCTCATTGTCGAGTGGATTGAGCTCCACCAACAGCAATGTGACGTCGCTGTCTTCGTCCGTTTCCAGTGGCCTGTCGACAACCAACAGTAACGTCACCTCGCTGTCGAGCGGCCTGAGCTCCACCAATAGCAACGTCACCTCGCTGTCGAGTGGATTGAGCTCCACCAACAGCAATGTGTCGTCGCTGTCTTCGTCCGTCTCCAGCGGTCTGTCGACGACCAACAGCAATGTCTCGTCGCTGTCCTCGTCCGTCTCCAGCGGTCTGTCAACGACCAACAGCAACGTCACTTCGTTGTCGAGCGGCCTGAGCTCCACCAACAGCAATGTGTCGTCGCTGTCTTCGTCCGTCTCCAGCGGTCTGTCGACGACCAACAGTAACGTCACTTCGCTGTCGTCTGGACTGAGCACCACCAACAGCAATGTGTCGTCGTTGTCTTCGTCCGTCTCCAGCGGCCTGTCGACGACCAATAGCAACGTCACCTCACTGTCGTCTGGCCTGAGCTCCACCAACAGCAACGTCACCTCACTGTCGAGCGGCCTCAGCTCTACCAATAGCAACGTCACCTCGCTGTCGAGCGGCCTGAGCTCCACCAACAGCAACGTCACTTCGCTGTCGTCAGGCCTGAGCTCCACCAACAGCAACGTCACTTCGCTGTCGTCAGGCCTGAGCTCCACCAACAGCAATGTCTCGTCGTTGTCGAGCGGCCTCAGTTCCACCAACAGCAATGTGTCATCGTTGTCTTCGTCCGTTTCCAGCGGCTTGTCGACGACGAACAGCAACGTGTCATCGCTGTCTTCGTCTGTCTCCAGCGGTCTGTCGACGACCAATAGCAACGTCACCTCATTGTCGAGTGGATTGAGCTCCACCAACAGCAATGTGTCTTCGCTGTCTTCGTCCGTTTCCAGCGGCCTGTCGACGACCAACAGCAATGTCTCGTCGCTGTCCTCGTCCATCTCTAGCGGTCTGTCAACGACCAACAGCAACGTCACCTCGTTGTCGAGTGGATTGAGCTCCACAAACAGCAATGTGTCATCGCTGTCTTCGTCAGTCTCTAGTGGCCTGTCGACAACCAATAGCAACGTCACATCTTTATCGACTTCGGTTTCGACAGGCATCAGCTCCCTTTCGACATCAGCGTCGACAGGTATCAGTTCACTGTCGACCGGCGTCAGCTCGCTCTCCACGACGATTGGCTCGCTGTCTACCGGTGTTGGCTCGCTGTCGACGGGGATCGGCTCGCTATCCACTGGGTTAAGCAACACGAACAGCACTGTTTCGTCCTTGTCGTCTTCGACTTCGACAAGCGTTGGATCACTGTCGACAGGACTGTCAACGACAACGAGCAATGTCACCTCGCTGTCGAGCGGCCTGAGCTCCACCAACAGCAATGTCACGTCACTGTCGTCCGGCCTGAGCTCGACCAACAGCAACGTCACCTCGCTGTCGTCTGGCCTCAGCTCTACCAACAGCAACGTCACTTCGCTGTCGAGCGGCCTCAGTTCCACCAATAGCAACGTCACCTCGCTGTCGTCTGGCCTGAGCTCCACCAACAGCAATGTCACGTCACTGTCGTCCGGCTTGAGCTCGACCAACAGCAATGTTTCGTCGCTGTCCTCGTCCGTCTCCAGCGGTCTGTCGACCACCAACAGCAACGTCTCGTCACTGTCCTCGTCCGTTTCCAGCGGTCTGTCTACGACTAACAGTAACGTCACTTCGCTGTCGAGCGGCCTCAGCTCCACCAACAGCAACGTCACTTCGTTGTCATCTGGCCTGAGCTCCACCAACAGCAACGTCACATCGCTGTCGTCTGGCCTGAGTTCCACTAACAGTAATGTTTCGTCGCTGTCCTCGTCCGTCTCCAGCGGTCTGTCTACGACCAACAGCAATGTCTCGTCGCTGTCTTCATCCGTTTCTAGCGGTCTGTCGACGACCAACAGCAACGTCACTTCGCTGTCGTCCGGCCTGAGCTCCACCAACAGCAATGTGTCGTCGTTGTCTTCGTCCGTCTCCAGCGGCCTGTCCACGACCAACAGCAATGTCACTTCGCTGTCGAGCGGCCTCAGCTCCACCAACAGCAATGTCACTTCGCTGTCGTCCGGACTGAGCTCAACCAACAGCAATGTGTCGTCGCTGTCCTCGTCCGTCTCCAGCGGTCTGTCGACAACCAACAGCAATGTCTCGTCGCTGTCTTCATCCGTTTCTAGCGGTCTGTCGACGACCAACAGCAACGTCACTTCGCTGTCGTCCGGCCTGAGCTCCACCAACAGCAATGTGTCGTCGTTGTCTTCGTCCGTCTCCAGCGGCCTGTCCACGACCAACAGCAATGTCACTTCGCTGTCGAGCGGCCTCAGCTCCACCAACAGCAACGTCACCTCGCTGTCGTCCGGACTGAGCTCCACCAACAGCAATGTTTCCTCGCTGTCGAGCGGCCTCAGCTCCACCAACAGCAATGTCACTTCGCTGTCGTCCGGACTGAGCTCCACCAACAGCAATGTGTCGTCGCTGTCCTCGTCCGTCTCCAGCGGTCTGTCGACAACCAACAGCAATGTCACGTCACTGTCGTCCGGCTTGAGCTCCACCAACAGCAATGTGTCGTCGCTTTCCTCGTCTGTCTCCAGCGGCCTGTCCACGACCAATAGCAACGTCACTTCGCTGTCGTCCGGACTGAGCTCTACCAACAGCAATGTGTCGTCGCTGTCCTCGTCCGTCTCTAGCGGTCTGTCAACGACCAACAGCAACGTCACTTCGTTGTCGAGCGGCCTTAGCTCCACCAACAGCAACGTCTCGTCGCTGTCGAGCGGCCTCAGCTCCACCAACAGCAATGTCACCTCGCTGTCGTCCGGACTGAGCTCAACCAACAGCAATGTGTCATCGCTGTCTTCGTCCGTTTCCAGCGGCTTGTCGACGACGAACAGCAACGTGTCATCGCTGTCTTCGTCTGTCTCCAGCGGACTGTCGACGACCAATAGCAACGTCACTTCGCTGTCGTCTGGCCTGAGCTCCACCAACAGCAATGTCTCGTCGCTGTCCTCGTCCGTCTCCAGCGGGCTGTCGACGACCAACAGCAACGTCACCTCGCTATCGTCTGGCCTGAGCTCCACTAACAGCAATGTCACTTCGTTGTCGTCAGGACTGAGCTCTACCAACAGCAATGTTTCGTCGCTGTCCTCGTCCGTCTCCAGCGGCCTGTCGACAACCAACAGCAATGTTTCCTCGCTGTCCTCGTCCGTCTCCAGCGGTCTGTCAACGACCAACAGCAACGTCTCGTCGCTGTCGAGCGGCCTTAGCTCCACCAACAGCAATGTCTCCTCGCTGTCGAGCGGCCTCAGCTCCACCAACAGCAACGTCACCTCGCTGTCGAGCGGCCTTAGCTCCACCAACAGCAACGTCACTTCGCTGTCGTCCGGCTTGAGTTCCACCAACAGCAATGTCACCTCGCTGTCGTCCGGCCTCAGCTCCACCAACAGCAACGTCACCTCGCTGTCGTCCGGCCTCAGCTCCACCAACAGCAACGTCACTTCGCTGTCGTCCGGCCTGAGCTCCACCAACAGCAATGTCACTTCGCTGTCGAGCGGCCTCAGCTCCACCAACAGCAATGTCTCCTCGCTGTCCTCGTCCGTCTCCAGCGGGCTGTCGACGACCAACAGCAACGTCTCGTCGCTGTCGAGCGGCCTGAGCTCCACCAACAGCAACGTCTCCTCGCTGTCGAGCGGCCTCAGCTCCACCAACAGCAATGTCTCCTCGCTGTCGAGCGGCCTCAGCTCCACCAACAGCAACGTCACCTCTCTGTCGAGCGGCCTCAGCTCCACCAACAGCAATGTCACTTCGCTGTCTTCCGGCCTGAGCTCCACCAACAGCAATGTGTCGTCGCTTTCCTCGTCTGTCTCCAGCGGCCTGTCCACGACCAATAGCAACGTCACTTCGCTGTCGTCCGGACTGAGCTCTACCAACAGCAATGTGTCGTCGCTGTCCTCGTCCGTCTCCAGCGGTCTGTCAACGACCAACAGCAACGTCACTTCGTTGTCGAGCGGCCTTAGCTCCACCAACAGCAACATCACCTCGCTGTCGAGCGGCCTCAGCTCCACCAACAGCAATGTCTCGTCGCTGTCTTCGTCCGTCTCCAGCGGTCTGTCGACGACCAACAGCAACGTCACCTCACTGTCGTCCGGCCTGAGCTCCACCAACAGCAATGTGTCGTCGCTGTCTTCGTCTGTCTCCAGTGGCCTGTCCACGACCAACAGCAACGTCACTTCGCTGTCATCCGGACTGAGTTCTACCAACAGCAATGTCTCTTCGCTGTCCTCGTCCGTCTCCAGCGGTCTGTCGACGACAAACAGCAACGTCTCGTCACTGTCGAGCGGCCTGAGCTCCACCAACAGCAACGTCACCTCGCTGTCGTCCGGCCTGAGCTCCACCAACAGCAATGTCACCTCGCTGTCGTCCGGACTGAGCTCCACCAACAGCAACGTCACTTCGCTGTCGTCCGGCCTTAGCTCTACCAACAGCAATGTCACTTCGTTGTCGTCCGGCCTCAGCTCTACCAACAGCAATGTCTCGTCGCTGTCCTCGTCAGTCTCTAGCGGTCTGTCGACGACTAACAGCAACGTCTCGTCGCTGTCGAGCGGCCTCAGCTCCACCAACAGCAATGTCTCGTCACTGTCTTCGTCCGTCTCCAGCGGTCTGTCGACGACCAACAGCAACGTCACTTCGCTGTCGTCCGGCCTGAGCTCGACCAACAGCAATGTCACTTCGTTGTCGTCCGGCCTCAGCTCCACCAACAGCAACGTCACCTCGCTGTCGTCTGGCCTGAGCTCCACCAACAGCAATGTCACCTCGCTGTCGTCCGGCTTGAGCTCCACCAACAGCAATGTCTCTTCGTTGTCGAGCGGCCTCAGTTCCACCAACAGCAATGTTTCGTCGCTGTCCTCATCTGTCTCCAGCGGCCTGTCCACGACCAATAGCAACGTCACCTCGCTGTCGTCCGGACTGAGTTCCACCAACAGCAACGTCACCTCACTGTCGTCCGGCCTGAGCTCCACCAACAGCAATGTCACCTCGCTGTCGAGCGGCCTGAGCTCCACCAACAGCAATGTCACTTCGCTGTCGTCCGGACTGAGCTCCACCAACAGCAACGTCACCTCGCTGTCGTCCGGACTGAGTTCCACCAACAGCAATGTCACTTCGTTGTCGTCCGGCCTGAGCTCCACCAACAGCAATGTCACTTCGCTGTCGTCCGGCCTGAGCTCCACCAATAGCAATGTCACGTCACTGTCGTCCGGCTTGAGCTCCACCAACAGCAATGTTTCGTCGCTGTCCTCATCTGTCTCCAGCGGCCTGTCCACGACCAATAGCAACGTCACCTCGCTGTCGTCCGGACTGAGTTCCACCAACAGCAACGTCACTTCGCTGTCGTCCGGCCTCAGCTCCACCAACAGCAACGTCACCTCGCTGTCGTCCGGCCTCAGCTCCACCAACAGCAACGTCACTTCGCTGTCGTCCGGCCTCAGCTCTACCAACAGCAATGTCTCGTCTCTGTCCTCGTCCGTCTCCAGCGGTCTGTCGACGACAAACAGCAACGTCTCGTCGCTGTCGAGCGGCCTCAGCTCCACCAACAGCAACGTCACCTCGCTGTCGAGCGGCCTTAGCTCCACCAACAGCAACGTCACTTCGCTGTCGTCAGGCTTGAGTTCCACCAACAGCAATGTCACCTCGCTGTCGTCCGGCCTCAGCTCCACCAACAGCAACGTCACCTCGCTGTCGTCCGGCCTCAGCTCCACCAACAGCAACGTCACCTCGCTGTCGTCCGGCCTGAGCTCGACCAACAGCAACGTCACTTCGCTGTCGTCCGGCCTCAGCTCTACCAACAGCAATGTCTCCTCGCTGTCGAGCGGCCTCAGCTCCACCAACAGCAACGTCACCTCGCTTTCGAGCGGCCTCAGCTCCACCAACAGCAATGTCACTTCGCTGTCTTCCGGCCTGAGCTCCACCAACAGCAACGTCTCCTCGCTGTCGTCCGGCCTCAGTTCCACCAACAGCAACATCGGCTCGCTGTCGTCTTCGACCTCGACCAGCGTCGGCTCGCTCTCCACCGGCCTCTCGACCACGAACAGCAATGTCACTTCGCTGTCGTCAGGTCTCAGCTCCACCAACAGCAACATCAGCTCGCTGTCGTCCTCGACCTCGACCAGCGTTGGCTCGCTGTCCACCGGCCTCTCGACCACCAACAGCAACGTCACTTCGCTGTCGAGCGGCCTCAGCTCCACCAACAGCAACATCAGCTCGCTGTCGTCTTCGACCTCGACCAGCGTCGGCTCGCTCTCCACCGGACTCTCGACCACCAACAGCAACGTCTCTTCGCTGTCGTCCGGCCTCAGCTCCACCAACAGCAACATCGGCTCGCTGTCGTCCTCGACCTCGACCAGCATCGGCTCGCTGTCCACCGGCCTGTCCTCGACCACCAGCAGCATCGGCTCCCTGTCGACGGCAACCGGTTCGCTGTCCACCGGCCTGGTGCAGACCAACAGCAACGTCGCCTCGCTGTCGACGTCCACCTCGTCGAGCGTCAGCTCGCTGTCGACCTCGGTCAGCTCGATCGCCAACTCGTCGGGCAAGATCGGCAACAGCGTGGCTTCGGCACTGGGCGGCGGCTCGACCTACGACCCGGCCACCGGCACGCTGACGGCACCGACCTACACGACCTACAAGGCCAACGGCACCACCGCGAACGTCAACAACGTCGGCGATGCGCTCGACAGCATCAACTCGAACGGCATCAAGTACTTCCACACCAACTCGACGGGCGCGGATTCGATCGCCACCGGCGTGGACAGCGTCGCGATCGGCCCGAACGCCGTCGCGAACATCGACAACTCGGTGGCCATCGGCAGCGGTTCGATCACCACCACGGCGGTGCCGGTGAGTTCGGCGACGGTCGGCGGCATCACCTTCGGCAACTTCGCCGGCAGCAACCCGGCCGGCACGGTGAACATCGGCGCGCCCGGTTTCGAACGGCAGTTGACGGGCCTCGCCGCCGGCCGGATCTCGGCCACCAGCACCGACGCGGTAAACGGCAGCCAGCTGTTCCAGACCAATGCAGCGGTGGCCTCGCTGTCGAGCAGCCTGAGCAGCGCGGCCGGCGCGTTCTCGAGCTCGGTGGCCTCGCTGTCCACCTCGACCTCGACTTCGCTGAACGCGCTGTCCTCGTCCACCTCCACCTCGCTGAGCTCGCTCTCGACGGGGGTTTCCACGACCAACAGTTCGGTCTCCTCGCTGTCCACCTCGACCTCGACCACCACCGGCTCGCTGTCCACCGGCCTGTCGAACACGAGCAGCAGCGTGACGTCGCTGTCGACCGCCACCTCGACCAGCATCGGCTCGCTGTCCACCAGCCTGTCGTCGACCAACAACTCGGTCACCTCGCTGTCCTCGAGCCTCGGCACGGTCAGCTCCCAGGTGGCCTCGCTGTCCACCACGGCGGCCAACAACACCACGCGCTCGCTGAGCGCCGGCGGTTACGCGGCCGACATGTCGGCGCCGGGCGCGCAGGCGCCGTCGGTCAGCGCCGGCTCGAACTCGGTGGCGCTCGGCCAGGGCTCGACCGATGGCGGCCGATCCAACGTGGTGTCGGTCGGCAGCTCGACCCAGCAACGCCAGATCACCAACGTCGCGGCGGGCACGGAAGGCACGGACGCAGTCAACCTCAACCAGTTGAATGCGCTGTCGACTTCTATGTCACAATCCTTCTCCGGCCAGCAAAGCCAGCTCAACCTGCTCGGTTCGCAGCTCGCGCAGACCCAGCAGGCGGTCCAGCAGACCAACCAGATGGCACGGCAGGGGATCGCCGCCGCCACGGCGCTGACGATGCTGCCGCAGGTGGAGCCCGGCAAGACCGTCAACATGGCGATCGGTGTCGCGCGCTTCGCCGGCGAGTCCGGCATGGCGTTCGGCGCAAGCGCGCACGTGACGACCAACGGCATTCTGAAACTGGGCATCGGCGTCTCGGGCCAGAACAAGACGTACGGTGTCGGATATGGATACAGCTGGTGATCGAATCCTTGCCATCGTCCCCCGCGGGGGAACCTGACAGGCGCCTGACCGTCGGCATCTCGCTGTTCGCGAGAGACGGCCAGGCGATCTGGGAAAACGGTATTCATCAGAACATCGCCTTCCTGGCGATGATGCTCCGCAAATCCGACCGCATCGGCCGGATTTATTTCCTCAACGGCGGGGATGCCAAGCAGATCCCCACCGGCCTCGATTTCGGCGGACTCGACGTCGAACTGGTCAATCCGCGCGACGTCTCGCACCAGCTCGACGTGGTGATCGAGATGGGCGCCCAGTTGCAGGTGGATTGGCTCAAGTACATGAAGACGCTGGGCAAGAAGCTGATCATGTGCTTCGTCGGCAATGTCTACGCCGGCCTCTGCGAAACGCCGATCTTCAACCAGCCGTCGGGCCACATCTTCAACGGCGGCCCCTACGACGAAGTCTGGATCCTGCCCAAGGACGACAAGACGGCCAAGCCGCTGCTGCGCACGCTGATGCGCGCGCCGGTCTATTCCATGCCGCATATCTGGTCGCCGCATTTCGTCGATCGCCGCATCGCCGCGCTCGCGCAGGAAGGCATCCAGTTCGGCTACCAGGCGGGCCGCCGCACCGACTGGCGGCTCGCGATCCTCGAACCGAACATCTCGGTGGTGAAGAGCTGCCACTACCCGATGCTGGTCGCCGACGAGTTCTACCGCGCGCAGCCCGATGCGGTGAAGCACATGTTCGTGATCAACTCGATGCACATGAAGGAGCACAGCACCTTCGTGCATTTCGCGAACAGCCTCGACCTGGTGCGCCACCACAAGGCCACCTTCGAGCCGCGCGTCGAGCTGCCCTCGTTCCTGGCCCAGCACACCGACGCGGTGATCTCCCACCAGTGGGAGAACCCGCAGAACTACCTCTATTACGACGTGCTGTACGGCGCCTATCCGCTGATCCACAATTCGCCGATGCTGGGCGACGCCGGCTACTACTATCCGGAGTTCGATTCGGCCACGGGCGGGCGCGTGCTGCACCAGGCCTGGCGCGAGCACGACGCCAACCTCGACAGCTACCGCGCGAAGGCAAACGCCCTGCTGCAGCGCGTGTCGATCGATAATCCGGCGAACCTCGACGCCTACGTCGAGCGCCTCCTGGCCTGACCGATTTCCGCGGGAGAACCTGCATGTCCGATATTCCCGTCCGTGATCTTCCGAACGGCGGCAAGCGTCTCGTCGTGGGCGTCTCGCTCTATGTGCGCGGCGCCGGCCAGTCGCTGTGGGAAAACGGGATTTTCCAGAATTGCCTGCTGCTGGTGCTGCTGCTGCGCCAGTCGCCGCTGGTCGGCGAGGTGCTGATGGTGAACGGCGGCAACAACGAATCCGCCGATCCGCAGATGATGCTCGACGAGTGGCAGGTGCCGCTGGTCTCGATGGACGAGGCCATGACGCGCTGCGACGTGCTGATCGAGATGAGCGCACAGTTCAACGCGAACTGGATCGCGGCCTTCCGCGAGCGCGGCGGCAAGGTGGTGACGATGCGCGTGGGCAACGACTATGTGATCGACATCGAGCGCGCGATGTTCGACAAACCCTCGGGCTTCCTGTTTTCCGGCGCGCGCTACGACGGCGTCTGGACCATCCCCGAGTTCGAACACTCGTGCCGCCACTACCTCGAATCGGGCCTGCGCCGCGAGGTCACGATCGTGCCGCACATCTGGCATCCGATGCTGTTCGACAAGGCGCGCAACCAGCTCGAGGAAGGCCGTTCCTACGGCTACCAGCCGGGCCGTTCGCGCTGGCGCGTGACGATGTTCGAACCGAATATCTGCATGGTGAAGACCAGCATCATCCCGATGCTGATCGCCGAGGCGGCCTATCGCGAGCAGCCCGCCTTCGTCGAGTTCGTGCGCGTGTGCAACACGCTGCACATGAAGGACCACACGACCTTCGTGCATTTCGCGCGCAGCCTCGACATCGTCAACCACAGCCTGGCGACCTTCGAGGGGCGTTTCGCGATCTACGAGTTCATGTCGCATCACGGCGACGTGGTGATCTCCCATACCTGGGAAAACGCCCAGAACTACCTCTATTACGAACTGCTGTACGGCGGCTACCCGCTGGTCCACAACTCGCCCTTCCTGGGCCCCTGCGGCTACTACTACCCGGATTTCGACTGCGAGGAAGGCGGCCGCCAGTTGCTGCGCGCGTTCCGCGAGCACGACGCGAACCTCGAGGCTTACCGCGAGCACGCGGCCCATCTGCTGCACTCGGTCGACATCCACAACCCGGACAACGTCGCCGCCTACACGGAAGCGCTGGCCGCACTCTATCGCTGAGGCAGCGCCCTAGCCAACTCGCCACATCGACTTCGAACCCGGAGGCCACTTGAAATCGATCTTCGTCCGCTGCGCCACACTCGCCACGCTCGGCGCCCTCGCCGCCTTCGCCCAGCTCGCGCAGGCCCAGACGCCGGCGCCGGCCGCCGCGGCAGCCGGCAATGCGCCGACGCTCTCGCTCGCGCCCGTCAACGCGGGTACCTCGGCCGACGAGCTGCTGCGCAACGCCGACTTCGCACTCCAGATGATCGATACGGGCCGCTTCCACGACCTCTACACCGACGTGGCGCCGTTCGTGAAGCAGCGCTACGACGAGCAGCATTTCTCCGACGACACGCGCCAGTCGCGTCAACTGGTCGGTGCCATCAAGAGCCGCGGCTGGGCCGCCGTCACGCGCATCATCTACACGGGCGCCAAGGACGTGCCCGACGGCCTCTATGCCAACGTCGACTACGCCACCACGCAGACCTCGGGCAAGGTGGTCTACGAGAAGGTCAGCTTCCGCCTCGAGAACGACGGCCGCTGGCACCTGACGGGCTACGTGCCGCGCGTCGCGCAAGGGCCGATTCCGGGCAGCCAGTAAGCCCGCGGCGCCTCACGACCGAGGGGCCTGCTCAGGCCTCCTCCTCGCCGTCGAAGTGCGGCTTCAGCAGCGCCTCGATCCAGTCCATGAAGGCCCGCACCCGGCGCGACAGGTTGCGCCGGTGCGCCACCACGAACCAGACCGGCAGCGAGGCCGGACGATACTCGGGCAGCACCTCCACCAGCTCGCCGCTTTCCAGGTAGGACAGCAGCCGCCAGCGGCTCGCCTGGATCAGCCCGATGCCGGCCAGCCCCGCCGCGTGATAGGTCTGCACGCTGTTGACGCTGAGCGCGCAAGGCAGCGCCAGCGTGGCGGGCCGCCCGCGCTCGACGTAGTCCCACACGGTCGGCCGGTTGGCGAAGCTCATGGTGTAGTTGACCAGCCGATGGCCCTGGGTGGCCAGTTCGCGCAGGTTGCGCGGCACGCCATGGCGGGCGAGGTATTCAGGGCTCGCCGCGTTCACCATGCGCAGGCTGCCGAGCCGCCGCGCCACCAGCGATTCGTCGACGATCCCGCCGATCCGCAGCACGCAATCGATGCCCTCCTGGATCAGGTCGACGCGCCGGTCGGTGCTCGACACCTCCAGCGCCAGCTCCGGATGCATCGCGATGAAGCCGGGCAGCGCCGGCACCAGCACGCTGCGCGCGATCTCGCTGGGCAGGTCCACGCGCAGGCGCCCGCGCAGCGGCACGTCGTGCTCGCTGGTGAACATCGACTGCAGCGCCTCGGCATCGGCCAGCAGGTCCTGGGCGCGCTGGTAGAAGGCGTGGCCGTCCTCGGTCAGTTGCACGGTGCGCGTGGAGCGGTGCAGCAGCCGCGCGCCGATCTCGGCCTCCAGCGCGCGCACCGTGTTCGAGGCGCGCCCCTTCTGGATGCCGAGGCTTTCCGCGGCACGCGTGAAGCTCGCCATCTCGGCCACCCTGACGAAGATCCGCAGCGCATCCAGGTTCTGCATTGTGATGTTTGAAAATAACAGTGCGTTCAGATTGGCGCACTTTATCGCATCGAGCCGGGGGCGCATAGTGAGCGACTCACGGCCGGCGCCGCCGGCTGAACGACGGAGAACACGATGCGTTACAACCAGCTTGGCAACACCGGACTGTTCGTGTCCGAGATCTGTCTCGGCACGATGACCTTCGGCCGCTCGGGCCAGGACGGCATGTGGGGCAACATCGCCGGCATGGACCAGGCCACGGCCGACGCGATCGTCGAGCGCAGCCTCGCCGCCGGCGTCAACTTCATCGATACCGCCGACATCTACTCGTTCGGCGAATCGGAGGAGATGCTGGGCCAATCGCTGAAGAACCTGTCGGTACCGCGCAAGAACGTGGTGCTGGCCACCAAGCTGTACAACCCGATGAGCAGCGGCCCGAACGATCGCGGCACCTCGCGCGTGCACATCATCAACTCGATCGAGGCCAGCCTCGAGCGCCTGCAGACGGACTACATCGACCTCTACCAGATCCACGCCAACGACACGGTCACGCCGATCGAGGAAATGCTGCGCACCTTCGACGACCTGATCTCGCGCGGCCTGGTCCGCTACATCGGCGTGTCGAACTGGCAGGCCTGGCGCATCGCCAAGGCGCTCGGCGTAGCCGAGCGGCACGGCTACGCGCGTTTCGAATCGGTGCAGGCCTACTACTCGATCGCCGGCCGCGACCTCGAACGCGAGATGGTGCCGATGATGAACGAGGAGAAGGTCGGCCTGATGGTCTGGTCGCCGCTGGCGGGCGGGCTGCTGTCGGGCAAGTACGGCCCGGGCTCGAACGACAACGAAGGCCGCCGCGCCACCTTCGATTTCCCGCCGGTCGACAAGGATCGCGCCTGGGCCTGCGTGGCCGCGATGCGTCCGATCGCCGAGAAGCACGGCGCGAGCGTGGCCGCGGTGGCGCTGGCCTATGTGCTCGCCAAGCCCTTCGTGACGACGGTGATCGTCGGCGGCAAGCGGCTCGAACAGATCGAGCAGAACCTCGGCGCGGTCAAGCTGAAGCTCGACGCCGAGGACCTCGCCAAGCTCGACGAGGCCAGCGCGCTGGCGCCCGAGTATCCGGGCTGGATGCTGTCGCGCCAGGCAGTCCATCGCGTGCCGCAGCCGTTCGAGCCGAAGGCCTGAACGAGAAGCGGGGCCGACCTCGGTCGGCCCTCGTGAAAACGGGCCGGCGCCGCTGTGAAGCGGCGCCGGCCCATGTCGCTTGCTGCCGGCGCGAAGCCGGGGTCAGCCAGCCCTCGTCAGGCAGCCGGGAAGTCGGTGCTCCGGGTCAGATCCTTCCACTGCTCGAACCCGCTGCGCAGCGATTCGAGCTTGGTCTGCGCAAGTTGATAGGCATCCGAACCAAGCAGCAGGCGCAGCGGCGGATGCTCGGCTTCCACGGCGCGGATGATCGCCGCCGCGCCGCGCACCGGGTCTCCCGGCTGCGTGCCCGAATAGGCGCGTGCCTGGGCACGGCGCTTGCCGGCCGTCTCCGCGTAATCGTCGATCACGGTCTTCGACTCGATCACCGAGCGGCCCGCCCAGTCGGTGCGGAAGCGCCCCGGCTCGACGATCGTCACGTGGATGCCGAGCGGCCCGACCTCGGCCGCCAGCGACTCCGAGAAGCCTTCCACGGCATGCTTCGAGGCATGGTAGTAACCGGTCGCCGCGAAGGCCATCAGCCCGCCGATCGACGATACGTTGACCACGTGTCCACGCCGGCGCGCGCGCATGCCGGGCAGCACGTGGCGCGTCAGCGAGAACAGGCCGAACACGTTGGTCTCGAACTGGCGGCGGATCTCGGCGTCCTCGCCCTCCTCGATCGCCGAGAAATAGCCGTAGCCGGCATTGTTGACCAGCACGTCGATGCGGCCGAACTTCGCCTCGGCATCCGCCACGGCCCGGCCGATAGTGGCCTCGTCGGTGGCGTCGAGCGGCAGCACCAGCGCGCGCTCGCCATACGGCGCGGCGAGCGCCGCCAGCTTGCCCGGATCGCGCGCCGTCAGCACCGCGCGGCCGCCCTGCTCGAGCACCTGGCGGGCCAGTTCATGGCCGAAACCCGTCGAACATCCCGTAATGAACCAGACGTCTTCTTTCTTCATCACCACTCCTTGGGAAAGATCGGATCGACAGCCGGCAGCCCGGCTGCATGAGACGTATGTTGCGCCGCGGCGCGCCGGCGGCGCCAGCGAGATCGCACCAATCTTTTGCGCGATCCTGCCAATCGCATCGGCAGGATCACGAAGCATCGGCCGCGCCGTTGCACGATCCTGCCGAATGCCTTAGGGTGACGCGATCCGCCGAAACGAGCGCCGGCTCGCCAGGCCCCAGTGGAGACGACCATGGACCCCTTGCTCGACCCGATACGCGATGCGATCGAACGCCATTGCGCCTCGCCGCACCAGGCCACGCCCATCCCTGGCCTGACGATCTTCCGCATGACCAGCACCACGCCGCCCGATCGCGCGCTCTACAACCCGCGCCTGCTGCTGATCGTGCAGGGCGCGAAGTCGGTGGCGCTCGGCGAGCTGTCGTTCCGCGCCACGCCGGCCAACTTCCTGCTGGTGACCGTCAACATCCCCGTCACCACCCAGATCGAGGTGACGCCCGACGGCCGCCCGCATCTCGCGCTGACGCTGAGCCTGGATCGCGCCTTGCTCGCCGAGGTGCTGCAGCGCGTGGCGGCCGAACCGGTGGCCACCGCCTCGCCGGCCGCGCTGGCGGCCGCGCCGATGACCGATGCGCTGCTCGAGCCCTTCTCGCGCCTGCTGCGGCTGCTCGACCATCCCGAGGAGATCGACTTCATGGCGCCGCTGATCGTGCGCGAGATCTACTACCGCCTGCTGACGGGCGCGCTCGGCGAGACGCTCACGCAGTTCGCGCTGAACAGCTCGCACGTGGCGAAGATCGGCCGCGTCACGGACTGGATCAAGCATCACTATGCCGAGCCGATGAGCATCGAGGCGCTCGCCGAGCTGGCCGGCATGAGCGTCACCTCCTTCCATCGCCACTTCAAGAACCTCACCTCGATGACGCCGATCCAGTACCGGATGCAGATCCGCCTGCGCGAGGCGAGGCGCATGCTGATTTCGGAAGGGGAAGGCGCCGGGGCGATCGGCCTGAAGGTGGGCTACGAGAGCCAGTCGCAGTTCAGCCGCGACTACAAGCGCCTGTTCGGCGCGCCGCCCGCGAGCGACACGGCGCGGCTCGCCAATGGACGATAACAACGGGCGATAGCGGGGGGAAGGAGCAACGGGGATGACGAGGGCGGCCGGCGATGGCCGCCCTGCTTCGTCTCAGGCGGCCGAGCCGTTCACCAGGTTGGCGAGCAGCAGGTCGTAGTCGGCCACCAGGGCCGGGTTCTTCGAGGTGTAGCGGCGCAGCAGTTCACGCTGGCGCCGCGCATAGTGCTCCCAGTCGGCGTCGTGCTCGCGCAGCACGCGCGCGAGCAGCCCGGCGCCGGCCTGCACGTCGTTCTCGGGGTAGTAGTAGCCGAGGTCCTGCACCAGGTGCGCGTTGTGGACCAGCGGATAACCCTGCCAGGCCACGTCGAAATAGAAGTAGTTGAGCGGGTTTTCCCATTGGTGCGAGACCACCACGTCGGTGAACTCGGCCAGGAACATCGGCGTGTCGTAGCGACCGACGAAGCTGGCCTTGCTGGCGCGCACGATCTCGAGGTAATTCATCAGCATCACGAACTCCTGGCTGTGATGCGCGATGTGCTCGGCATTGGTGACGTGCGTAAACGAGATCGCCTCGGGGTCGCGCCGGAACACCTCGTCGATGATCAGCATCGGGTAGAGGCAGAACTTCACCACGTCGTGGTTCGGCTCCATCACCGTCAGGCGTTTCGCCGCCTGGCCGCTGGGCCGGTACTCGCCGTTCTCGCGCAGCGGCCGCGCGCGCTCGGTGAGGAACATCGGATCCCAGACGAAGGGCACCACGCGCCCCGGGCAGCGCCGCAGCGATTGCAGGAAGGGCAGCGAGGACGGCGCGATCTGCGGGATCGCCCAGATCTCGTCGTAGCCGCGATTGATGAACAGCGTGTCCCACAGCTTGCGGCCGAACAGGATCGATTGCGTGGCGTGGATGTATTCGAAGCCGCAGCAGTAGCTGACGATCTTCACGCCGCGCGCCTTCAGGTAGGCGGTCTGCTCGCCGTCGATCTGCCCGCCCAGCTCGATCAGCACGTCGAGCGAATCCTTCATCTCGGTGAAACTGCGCGTCTCGAAGATCCTGCGATCCCAGGGCAGCGCGTCGCTGAGCGCGACGTCGGTGGTGTTGACCAGGGTCACGCGATAGCCGCGCGAGGATTTCATCAGCAGCTTCGCGAGATAGAGCGCGTTCTGCTTGATGCCGTTGATCCAGAGGCTTTCGTTCGGCTCGCGCAGGCCGATCGTGATACCGATACGCAGGCCGTTCAAATCGACAGGAGCAGTCATTATGGGCGGGCGAAAAAGATGTCGCGGTGCGGCGCGCACGCAATGCCGGCGCTGCATGGCCGGCCGCGCACTGGCCTGGGTTCAGGGCCGCAGTCTAACCGAGCCGCCGCGCCTGGACTGTCATAAATGGTCACAGGATACGCCGCCGGCCGCCCGGGCACGAGCCGCGCGAACCGGGCCCGGAAGCCCGGTTGCTCGATGGCATGGCGAGGCGCGCGAGCGTTGCCGCGTGCCTTCGTTCGTGCCCCGCCCTGCCGATCAGTAATGCCGGGTGCCGCGCACGTTGACGGCCGTATCGAACAACTCCTGCGCGCGGGCCAGCTCGTCCAGCGCGTGGTCGAGCCGCGATTGCGCGGCCGCGTATTCGGCACTTCGCGCGCCCTCCTCCTGATCGCCGCGCACCGCGCGGAAAGCGAGATCGACGTTGCGCGTCGCCTCGACGTAACGCTGGGCGGCAAGCGCCTCGCGCGAATGAGCACCATGAGCCATCAACCGTCCTCCTCGGGCTCGCCCGTCGGCAAGCCAGCGGCGGGCGTCCAGGAAGGAACGCCCGCGGGCATCAATCCCGCTCGCCGCGCCGCGCCCGAAGGCTGCGGCAGCGGAAGCGACTTCCGGACCGGTCCGTCATTCGATCGCGCGGCCAGGCCGCGCGACGCTAGAGCAGCAGCTTGCCCTGGCCGTGGCCAGGCGTGCCGAATGCGGGCTCCGGATCGGGCGCGGGAAGCTCGAACAGGTCGCGCGTGATACCGCGCGCATGTTCGGCCGGCGGGCGGGCTCGCAGCCGCTTCACGAAATCCGTGTAGACGGCCGCCGGCTCCACCGCCGGCAAGTCGAACAGGTCGCGCGTGAAGCCGCGCGACTGTGCCTCGGCCGAACGCCCGCGCAGGCGCCCGACCAACTCGACATAGGTTTCGAAATCGCCGTCGCGCGCGGCCTTGTTCACGCGCGCGAGATCGCGTGCCTTGATCACCGAGGGCTCGGCCAGGCGCACCGTGTAGGGCGCGTCGAGCTCGACCGACAGCGCGACCGGATAGCTGCGCGCGCCGGGCTCGGCCGTGCGCGCCACGCAATCGACCACCACCGCCGACTGCGCCGCGCCGAGCGGCTTGCCGGTGACGGCGCTGCGCAGGTTCTCGGGCGTCACGCGCAGGCGCGTGCCGACGCCGAGCGGCGCCGCCGAGGCGCAGACCAGCGCGTAGTGCTGCTCGCGACGGCGCCCCGAAGGCAGCGTCGCGCGGCTGGTGATGAAGCTGTAGGGCGGCAGTTGGCGCACCTGGCCGCCGGCATCGACCCAGGCGTTCCAGAGCAGCATGCGCCCCGGGTTGACCACCGGCGCGCGGCTCACCACCGGCGTGAACAGCGCGACCAGCGAACCGGCGCGATGCGCGGCCACCTGCACGCTGCTGCCCAGCGACTGCCCGATGCCCCACAGAAACCGCCCGCCGCCGAGCCGACGCTCCCACTCCTTGCGGAGCACGGTGGTCGAGAGATCCTCGCCGAATTCGGCGCCGATCCGGGTCCAGCAAAACGTCGGGGGCAGGTGTTTCAGTGTCATCAACTCTCTCGGGTACCGCGGCCCGATCTTGCGACGGGGCATTTCAATAAGCGCTACTGTATAGTTATAATGCATGACATGGAAGCCCCAGACACCAATTTTTCCGTTCAGGAGCTGCTCGACAAGCTTCGTGGAGATCCGCGCTCATCCAGCGAGATAGCGCGGCTTTGCGGCGTCAGCCAGCCTACCGTGTCGCGGCTTCGCCTGTCCGATGGGCAGCGTCTTCGTCGCAGCGAACCATTCATCAAGCTATGCACTTTCTACGGAATGGAGGCCCCTGCCTCGGGCATGCGCACCGGCAGTTACGACGAGCGCCTGCGTGAGGCGATCGTCGAGGCCTGGGACGGCTCGGACGAGCACGGCCGCGCGCTGATGGTGGTGATCCAGGGGCTCAAGGGGCTCGGCGGCAAGCCGGGATAGCGCGGCGTCACGCGCGGCGCGGCGGCTCGCTCGAGCCGAAGAAGGGAAGGAAGAATGCGACGCGGCCGGGCTGGCCGCGTCGGCGCATCGATCGAGGCATGAATCGATTCGATCGATCGCGATGGCCGCGTCGCCCCGGCGCCTGGCCGGGGGCACGCGGCCGCTGGTCAGAACATCGTGTTGCCGTTGGCCGATTCGGCCGGCACATCCTGGATCACGTCCCAGTGCTCGACGATCCTGCCGCCCTGCACGCGGAAGATGTCCACCACGGCCTGGCCGCGATCGGCCGGCCCGTCGGTCGAATGCACATGCAGGAACACCAGGTCGCCGGCGCTGCCGCTGCGCACGATCCTCGCCCTCGATCGAGGGTGCTCCTTGAAATAACCCGTGAAGAACTCGACGAACGGCGCCTTGCCGTCCGGCACGCCCGGATTGTGCTGCCGGTAGTCGGGCGCCACCACGGCGGCGGCATGCTGCACGTCGTGCTGGTTGAAGAAGCGCTCGTAGAAGTCGATCACGAGCCGGCGGTTGCCTTCCTCCACGGCCAGGTTGCGGGGCGCCGCCGGTTGCGCCGCCACGGCGACGGTCGAAACCAGCAGGCCGCAGCCGATCAGGGCAGCGGACAGGAAGCGCGGGATACGTCGCATGAGAATCTCCTCGGCAGAAAACCGGAATATACGTGCACCGCGCGCCAGCGGCGAGCCGCCCGCCATCGAGCTCAACTGCGGCGGCAACGCTGCGCCTGGCTCAGTTCGCGCAGCGCGCCCAGCGCGCGGCCATATTCCGCGTCGAACTCGGGCCGCTCGAAAATGGATCGCGGCGGCGTGCCGTCCGCCTGTCGTTGCGGCTTCGCCGCGCTCTCCTCGGGCCGGCTGCCGGCCACGTAGTAGACGTAGCGCGAGGCACCACCCTTGCAGATCCGCGTGACCGCTTCCACCTTGCGATCGGCGATGAGCTGCTGCATCAGCGCCACCACGCGCGGCCCGCTCGACTTCCGCGTCCTGGCCAGCGCCGCCGCGCTGTGCGGCACGCCCGGCGTCATGCAGGCCAGCAGCGCGACCAGATCGCGTCGATAGGTTTCGTCGGCACGCGCGCGCCGCCGTTGCCGTGCCTGCTCGGCATGGGCGCTCGCCTGCTGCGCGTCGTGCTCGGCGGGCGGCGGCGGCATCAGCTCGGCGCGACGCGAACGCGCCTTGTCGCTGGCGTAGTAGCGGATCCGCGCGTGACGCGCGGAATCGAGCTTGTCGCGCCGCACGACCACCAGGCTCTCGGCGATCAGGCGGCCCAGCAGGATCTTCACGCGCGGCGTGGTCACGCCCAGGCGGCTGGCCAGTTGATGGGCCTCGTAACCGTGCTCGCCGTCGAGCATCACGAGGAGGTCGCGGCCGCTAACGCGGGTCGCGGCGAGTGCGTCGAGCGGCGCGGATGTATTGGCGGTCATGGGTTCGGGCTCGGTGAGGACGAAGGGGATTCGATCCGCCGGAGCGCCTTGCCGCCGGGCGCTCCGGTTTCGGTCTGGCGCCATGCGGCGCGCCGTTGCGCTACCTGGCCGGAATCGGCGAGTCGGAAAAGCTCGTGACGTCGGGCCCGTATTGCAGCGTGGCCACCGAGCGGCGCAGCACGCCGTAGTCGACGGTTTGGCCCTGTGCGTCATGCGCCTGCCCGCGCCAGAACACCTGGCCGGCGGCGGGCACCGCATCCTTGAGCAGGTCGTTCACCTTGCTCTCCCAGGTATAGCTGTCCAGCAGCGCGTTGTCGTTCCACACGGCGATCTGGCCGCCGCTCGGCGCGTTGGCGCCGGTGGCCTGGCTCCATTTGGCGTACAGCGTGTCGCCCTTGATGCCGTCCGGATTGAAGTAGCTCGGGCCGAACGGCACGATGTACCAGTCGCCGTAGGATTCGGTCCACTGGTAACCCTTGTCCGCCCAGTTGATCGAGGCCTCGCTGCCCCAGTTGATCCAGCGCTGGATGATGAAGGACTTGTCGAGCCGCGGCAGGTAGCTCGCGTCGCCCCACATCTCGACGCGCTTGTGCCTCGACTGCAGGAACCTGCCGAGCTGGTTCAGGTAGTCGACCTGGCTCGCCGTGGTGATGCTGCCCGAGTTGACATTGACCTCGTCGCCGCCGATATGCACGATCGAGGACCGGAACCAGGGCAGGAATTCACTGAACACCGACTCCACGTACTGCAGCGTTGCCGGCTTGGTCGGGTCGATGGTGCCGCCGGGCGGCGTATCGCCGACATAGGCGATCGCGGGATTGGCCGCGGCGAAGGCGCCGGCATGCCCCGGCGTGTCGAATTCCGGCACGATCCGCACGTGATGGGCGGCGGCGATCGTCTCCAGCTTGTCCCAGTCGTCGCGCGTGTAGACCAGGCCATCGGCGGGCACCAGGCCGGCGAATTCCGGCTTGTCGCTCTTCAGGCGGAAGGCGCGCAAACCCCAACTGCCGTCCTTCGCCTTGGCCTGGTCGTTCAGGTGCAGGTGCAGCGTGTTGAGCTTGTACCAACCCATGAAGCGCAGGTAGGCCGCGAGGAAATCGACGCTCGCGTACTTGCGGCCGACGTCGAACATGATGCTGCGCTCCGCGTAGCGCGGCACGTCCACCGCGAAGCCACGCGTCACCCGCAAATGCGCGCCCGCGGCGGCGCCGTCCAGCGAGAGCATCTGCAGCAGCGTCTGCGTCGCGTAGAACACGCCCGCCGCGCCCTTGCCGCGCAGCACCGCGTGGTCCTCCAGATCGAGGCTGTAGCCTTCCTCGCCGAGTTGGGCGGCGCTCGCGCCGCAAGGCGCGAGGCTCAGCACGATGTCCCCGGCGGCCGGCGTGGCGGCCCGGCTCACGATCGGAAGAGCGAGACCGGACACGGTCTTCAGTTGTGCCTGGAACTGCGTGGCGGTATCCGCGAGCGCGGCCGCGTCGGCCGGGTCGACCAGGATCCGGCTGCCGGCATCGAAGCTCAGCGTGCCGTTGCCGCCGGTCCAGTCGCGCAAGGTGGGAATCACCATCGGCTTGGCATTGGCGCCGGCCGGCGCCTGGCCCAGCTCGGCCTCGCTGCAGGCCAGCGGGGCCGCCGCTGCCGGCCGGCTCGCGCCGGATGCGGCGAGCGCCGCGCCTTGGCCGCCAAGCGTGACCAGACCGCCGGCCAGCAGCATCGACAGCCAGGATGTCATCGAACGCGGAATACGCATCGGACCTTCCCTCTCTCTCAGGTTCATGGAGGCGACGGCCACGCTTCGAGGTGGCTTCGTTCGCGCGCACTACTTCGCAATGCGAAGCAATTCGGGTGCATTCACAACCAACGGAAATCGCTTCCCATCGGCATCACGCGTGGCTTGCTTCGACGGAGAAACAGGCTGGATACGACAGCCGCGGCCCGCGAATCCTGGCCCGCGAATGGCTCGTACCAGTTTGATACCAGCGTAACGTACACGCTTCGTTTTTCATTGGCAATGAAAAATCGACGGCACGGCCGGCAGGCGAGGAAGGTCGGCGCCGCCCCGGCGCGCCGCAGGATTCGGCACGCCGGGCGGCGGGCAACGACATTATGTTTCGGCTCCGGGCCAATGCTCGCGCATCGTGCCCGGATTGACCACCGGGAGCAGGAAGTCCCGCCTTCAGTGCGAGATCTTCTCGAGCGCGATGCCCTTGGTGCGGGGGCCCATCAGGCCGATCGAGGCCATCACGATCAGCATCGCGGCGGAGATGAAGGCAAACACGCCAGCCGTGCCGAAGCCGTTCAGCACCGAGGCGATCACGAACGAGGTGAAGATCGCCGAGAAGCGGCTCCACGAATAGACGAAGCCCACCGCGCGCGCGCGGATCGCGGTGGGGAACAGCTCGGCCTGATAGGCGTGGAAGCTGTAGGACATGATGTTGTTGGCGAGCGTGAGGCCGATGCCGAGCAGCACCAGCACGCCGGCCGTGCCGCTCTGGCTGAACAGCAGCCCGCAGACGATCGCGGCGCCCGCCATCGCCACGATCACGCTCTTGCGCTCGAAGCGGTC
This sequence comes from Burkholderia sp. Cy-637, assembly GCF_011753175.1. NCBI lineage: Bacteria > Pseudomonadati > Pseudomonadota > Betaproteobacteria > Burkholderiales > Burkholderiaceae > Burkholderia > Burkholderia sp. Cy-637. Next base: position 44,615 of record NZ_VWWC01000039.1, read on the forward strand.
GCCGATCGCCAGGCCGATCAGCGGGCCGATCGGCGCGGCCAAGGCGATCACGCTCGAATACATCAGGCTGGTGGTGATCGTGATGCCCTGCTTGATCAGCAAGGTCGGCACCCAGTTCGCGAAGCCGTAGAAGCCGACGGTCTGGAACACGTTGAAGATCGTCATCATCACGGTGCGCTTGCGATACGGCGCCACCCACATGTCGCGGAAGCTGCCGCGCGCGATCACCGGCTCGCTCGGGCCCGGCGGCGGCAGCGGCCGGCCGTATTCGGCCTCGACCTTGCGCTCCAGCTCGCGCATCACCTGGTCGGCTTCCTCGAGGCGGCCCTGCTGGGCGAGCCAGCGCGGGCTTTCCGGCAGCGCGCGGCGGATCCACCAGACGAAGATCGCGGCATGCGCGCCGATCAGCACCACCCAGCGCCAGCCGTCCAGGCCGAGAGGCGCATGCGGCACCAGCAGGTAGGCGAGGAAGGCCACCACCGGCACCGCGCAGAAGCCGACCGCCTGCTCGCAGGCGAAGGCGCGGCCGCGGATCTCCTTGGGCACCAGCTCGGAGATGTAGGTGCCGATCGTCACCATCTCCACGCCGAGCCCGAGGCCGACCACGAAGCGCCAGAAGTTCAGGCCCGCGGCGCTGTCCTGGAAGGCCATCACGATGTTGGCGGCGGTGTACCAGAGCAGCGACCAGGTGAACACGGCGCGCCGCCCGAAGCGGTCGGCCAGGAAGCCGCAGGAGATGGTGCCGATGAACAGGCCCGCGAACAGCGCGGCGATGAAGCTCGCCACCCCCGTGGTGCCGAACAGGCCATGCGTGGAGGCCGAGAGGATGCCGCTCTTCACCAGGCCCGGCGCGACGTAGCCGCTGTAGAGCAGGTCGTAGAGCTCGAAGAAGAAACCGAGGCTCAGCAGCGCGACCAGCTTCCAGACGGTGCGCGTGGGCGGCAGGCGGTCGAGGCGCGCCGCGATCGCGCCGGCGTCGATGGGCGCCGCGGCGGTGAAGGCGGTGGATGAGGGTCGATCGGTGGAAGCCATGGCGGCGTGTCTCCGGTGCGGTCTTGTCGTCGCGACCGGCTCGCCTCGATGCGGCGGCGGCCGGTCCGTCGCGCATTGTACCGGCTGGCCGGGCGGGCCGAACGTGCCGAACGTGCCGAGCGTGCCGAGCGTGCCGAGCGTGCCGAACGTGCCGAGCGTGCCGAACGCGCCGAACGCGCCGAACGCGCCGAACGCGCCGAACGCGCCGAACGCGGCAGGCGCGTCGCGCCCTGCCGCGCCGGATCGCTCAAGCGGCCTTCGCCGGCGCGGGCCGCTTCAGCAGGCCGATCAGCAGCGCAGTCGCCACGGTGCCGGCCACGATCGCCAGCGTGTAGGTGCCCAGGTGCGTGACCGCGTTCGGGATCGGCAGCACGAAGATGCCGCCGTGCGGCACCTTCAGCTCGACGCCGGCCGCCATCGAGATCGCGCCGGTGATCGCCGAGCCGACGATGCACGACGGAATCACCCGCATCGGGTCGCGCGCCGCGAACGGAATCGCGCCCTCGGTGATGAAGGCGATGCCAAGCACGGCGGCCGCGTTGCCGGCCTCGCGCTCCTCGATGCCGAAGCGCGAGCGAAACAGCCAGGTGGCCAGCGCGATACCCAGCGGCGGCGTCATGCCGGCCGCCATGGTGGCCGCCATCGGCGTATAGACCTGGCTCGCGATCAGCCCGGCGCTGAAGGCATAGGCGGCCTTGTTGACGGGGCCGCCCATGTCCACCGCCATCATCCCGCCGAGGATCGCGCCGAGCACCACCGCGCTGCCCGACTGCATCGAGCGCAGCCAGCCTTCCAGCGCATGCAGGGCGGCCGCCACCGGCGTGCCCACCACGTAGAGCATCAGCAGGCCGACGATCAGCGTCGACAGCAGCGGGATGATCAGCACCGGCTTCAGCCCTTCCAGGTTTCGGTGCAGCCGCAGGTGGCGATTGATCAGCAGTGCCGCGTAACCGGCCAGGAAGCCCGACACGATGCCGCCGAGAAAACCGGCGCCGAGGCTCGCGGCCAGCATCCCGCCGACCATGCCTGGCGCGATGCCGGGCCGGTCCGCGATCGAGTAGGCGATATAGCCCGACAGCGCCGGCACGATCAGCGCGAAGGCCGATTTCGCGCCGATCTGGAACAGCGACCAGGCCAGCGTGCCCTTGTGCGCGTCGTCGAAGGCGTAGATGCCGCCCAGCGCGAAGGACAGCGCGATCAGCAGGCCGCCCGCCACCACGAAGGGCATGAGATTGAACCCATCGGCCGCGCCGGCGCGGAACCAGCGCTCGATATCGTCGGCGATCTGCTCGGGCGTGCCCACGATCTCGCGATGCCCGCCGCCGCCGGCCAGCTCGCGCAGCAGTTCG